>CAZOHX010000635.1:0-2157 GCA_964579315.1 uncultured Saprospiraceae bacterium | reverse complement strand
TAGCAAATAAACCTATCTATCGTATGAATAATATTGGTGCATCTTTTGTCAAAGGGGTACATGTACAAAATGGAAATATTATTTTAAATTTAGGTCTTTAGAAAATCTATTTTCATTCTTTATTTTGATATCTATCTAATGTATGTTTATAGAAGTAGCTTGCACTTTGATAGTAAGTGATAGCCTTATCTATATCATTTTGGATGGGTGTTATTTCTTCGTAGTCATTGTCTTTTAAATTTATTTTTTTGACTTTGTACTCTTTGGCTGTATTATTGGGTAAAAGTATGCTAAGTTTCCCATCTTCGTAGAGTCCTAGTTTTTGGTAAGTACCTATGAGAGCCCTGGGTTTAAATGTTTTACTTAATATATTATCACCATACATTTTGCTCTCATACTCCCAATGCATAAGAGAAAAAAGTGTAGGAGCCAAATCTATTTGTGAAGCTGTTTTTGTAATATTTTGAGGTTTTACAAGCTTTGGTGCATAGATAAGGAAAGGAATCTTATATCTATAGAGTGGTAAATTTGTTTTCCCCGCACTGCCACCATTGTGGTCAGCAACAAAGATAAATAGGGTGTTATTAAACCATGGTTTAGTTGAAGCTTTTTCTAAAAATTTATTCACAGCATAGTCAGTATATTTTACTCCACCCCATCTGCCAGTGTGGCTAGGTATATCTATTTTCCCGTCTGGGTAAGTATAAGGTCTGTGATTTGAGGTAGTCATGACAAAAGAGAAAAAAGGTTCTTTTTTATGATAAGAGAGATCTGCTTCTTTAATGGTTTTATCAAAAAGATCTTCATCACATACACCCCAAACATTGGCAAACGTAACTTCATTTTCATTAAAACTATTTCTATCTACAATTTTGAAGCCATTATTCCCAAAGTACGCATTCATATTGTCAAAATATCCATGTCCTGCGTAGATAAATTTATTGTCGTAACCCTTTTGTTTAAATATCCAGCCCATGCCAAACATATTATGATTATCTGGTCGTTTTACGATGCTTCTTCCTGCTGTTGGGGGCACAGACATGGTGACTGCTTCCATGCCTCGTACTGTACGTGTACCAGTAGCAAAAAAATTCGAGAAAAAGAGCGATTTTTTTGCCAGTGCATCTATATGGGGTGTAAGATTCTTATCGTCTCCATAAATGCCCATATAAGAAGCACTTAAACTTTCTATCATGACGAGTATGACATTGGGCTTCATCTGTGTACCCTGATTATTAATATGACGTAGTGTATGATTTAAATCATTGTGGACAAAAGTATCGTTTGTATGCTTTACGAGATCTCTATACCTGGTTAAAACTGTATGGTTATTTTGTGTGATATAAAATTCATTATAGTCTAGCTCATTGTTTCTAAACGCAGAGAAAAGGGAGTAAAACCCATTTTTGGAGAGTTCTTGGTTGTATCTATTGTTTGATATAGCAGCCGAAATATTCTGTTTTTCTAAGAAGATAAAGCTAATCATTGGAACCAGTAGTAACAATAGTGTAATCACAAATCTATTTTTATAAGAACTCGTATCATTAAAAAGATTTTGGAATGTATTTGTTTTTTTTGACAATGCCCAAAAGATACTAGCCGTGATAAGAAATATACCTCCTATAAGGAGGGGCATAGGGTAAGATTCTCGTATATTTTGAATGACTTCATGGGTATAGACAAGATAATCTACCGCAATAAAATTAAATCGTTTGCCAAACTCTTCCCAAAAAAACCACTCTGAAAAACCATTAAATACAACAGCATAGACAACAGCAAAGAAAATAGTGAGGGAAATAATCTTATGTACTTTAGAATTAAATAACTTTTGAGGTATTAAAAATAGATAGATAACAAAAGGGATAATGTAGTAAAAATATGCAATCATATCATAAAAGAAACCAACCAAAAAGAGCTTGATGAGTTCTAGTACTGAACTATTTATATTGGTGAAACTATCTATCAAAAGTACAGTTCGTGTTATAAAACTGATAGCCATAAAAATAATAAAAAAGTAACCTAGAAATCTGTATCTTGTCATGTATAATCCTTCGTATGTGTAGCTGTGTATTTTATTTTGCCTGAGCGATCAGCACACCCTCAAGTAGTTTGTCTATGTCCCCATCAAGAATAGCATCTATATTGGTATAGGGAATG
>CAZOHX010000634.1:0-2158 GCA_964579315.1 uncultured Saprospiraceae bacterium | reverse complement strand
GGACCACCGTGAATGATAGCAGGATTTCCTTCCATAGTTTGTACTAAATTAGGTTTGATAGCGTCTTTCAAAAGAGCAGCCATTGCCCCTTGTACATTTAAATCCTTAGCAAAAATCGGTTTTTTATCAAATGTATATCCAATGAAAATCTTTCCTAGTTTTTGTTTTAAATCCATCAAATCATTGGAAAGACAGAGAATAGCCATAATTTCAGAAGCAGCTGTAATGTCAAATCCAGTTTCTCTTGGAATGCCACTTGTACGTCCACCCAATCCAACGATAATATTTCTTAAAGAACGGTCATTCATATCCATTACTCGTTTCCAAGTGACAGTTCTTGGATCAATACCCAAAGATCGAGTTTTGCTTTGTATATTGTTGTCAATTACTGCGGATAGTAAATTGTGTGCCTTTTCAATCGCAGAGAAGTCACCTGTGAAGTGTAAATTGATGTCTTCCATCGGTAAAACCTGAGAATGACCACCGCCTGTAGCTCCACCTTTGATACCGAAAACGGGTCCCAAAGATGGTTCTCTTAAAACAACGGTTGTTTGTTCTCCAATTTTGTTTAATCCTTCGGAAAGTCCAATCGAAACGGTTGTTTTTCCTTCACCTGCGGGTGTGGGTGAGATGGCGGAAACCAAGATCAAATTACTTTGATCTACTTTTTTTTGGTCGATTAGATTTAATGGTAGTTTTGCAATATAATTTCCATACTGTCTTAAAATTTCTTCGGGGATATCTAATTTGGCTGCAATATCCTTGATATGAACCATTTTTGCCTTCTTGGCGATTTCTATGTCTGTCATTTTAGAGAATTTTATTAAATTTGAGTCGCTAAGATAGTTTTCTGGTCTATGATAATGAAATTATTGAGAGTGATTTTTATTCTAAATTGAATTTATATGCAAAGTTTATTTTTTATTTATTTTAAACTGGGTTTTGAGCATATTATAAACATTGGTGCACTCGACCATATTTTATTTATTGTTGGAATTTGTGTAGTATATAGTTTAAAAGAATGGGTAAAAGTCGCTTATTTAGTATCTGCCTTTACTGTTGGACATTTTATTTCGTTGGCGATTACTTTATTTTCTGAACAATCAATTATTTCATCCAATGTGATTGAAACAGCTATTTTGGTTACAATTTTACTAGTGGCTTACGCTAATTTATTTATACACGAAAGGAAATTAGATTTTTTGATGAATTCAAAGTATTGGTTCTCAGCATTTTTTGGTATCATTCATGGATTGGGATTTTCAAATTATTTGAGAAGTATTTTACTGAATGATGATTTGGGAATGTCGTTATTTGCATTTAATATTGGTGTCGAATTGGGCCAATTGTGTATCGTGGCAATTGTTTTGGCTATTGGGTATCTTTTGGTTGAAAAATATGGTGTAAAACAGCGGATTTGGAGAAGAAATATTTCGATTTTCATCTTTATAGTTACAATAGGTTTGTTAGTCAATGCTTTTAGAAATGTATAGAATATTTTTCGTTATCTTTATTGTTTTTTTGGGTTTTCACCAATTTCATATCAGTCAATGTGCTATTTCATATTTGGAAAAGGAACAAAAGGTGGGTATAAAACTTCATATTTTTAGAGATGATTTAGAATTGGCATTGGAAAATAAAGAAAAAATCAATCTTGATATTGGTGATAATAAAAATTTAGAATTGGACTCTATGATTTCTAAATATATCAAAGAAAAACTGTCTATTTTTATCAATAATCAAAAAAGTGATATGGCTTTTATTTCTGAAAAAGTAACAGATGATGGAAAAGCTATTTGGTGCAATTTTGAAATCTTAGATGTGGAGCATATTGAAACAATGGCTATCCAAAATGAAATATTATTGGATTTGTATGAAGATCAAAAGAATATTACCAAGATTGTTGATGCAAGTGGAAAAACTAAGCATTTTTTGTTTGAGAAAGGCATTAGTGATGCTGTATTTTCTTTTTAAAAACATATGAGTGTGTTACAAAAGTTGGGAATGTTGGATAGTGCTGCAGCTATGCTGCTAGTTGTTTATTCATTGCCCTTTGGGCTATGGATAGTGCCTTGGATTTGCCATTTTTTCGTTTAGTAATGGAATTTTAGAGAAGCCAATAGCAATACCTTATTATTTAATTTATTTTTTATCAACT
>CAZOHX010000633.1:0-2166 GCA_964579315.1 uncultured Saprospiraceae bacterium | reverse complement strand
TTATAATCGATATTAATATCTAATGTATCGGTTTCTTCAAAATCGGTATATTGTATTAAATCTTTTTCTTTTTTATTTTTTCTGAATGCATCGATAATGGTATTGATCATAATCCGTTTTATCCATGGTTCAAAAGGTATTTTTGGATTATATTTATCCAAATTTTTCAGAATTTTCAGGAATCCTTCATTTAGGATAGCTGATGCATCATCTTTATTTTTATTGTATCTCATACATACGCCCATCAACACATTGTAGTACGTTTTGTACAATGTAAACTGTGCTTTTCTATTACCACTTTTGCAATCTTGTATGAGTTTCTCAATTTTCATATTGCTTCAAAGAAATCCCGCTAGGACAAATTAATAAATTTGCCCTAACAGGCTTTCGATTTGTGATAATAACAGTTTACCGGTTTATGGAATGTTTTACAATTTCCTTTACATTTTTCAGTAAAAACAAATTGCAGCTCGGTTTATGGTAAATCTGCAAGGAACAAAATTTTTATTCCTAAAATTGTTTTTTATCTTGTAGGATATTTAATTATTTCCTTCATCTTTACACACGCAAATAAGTTGGGTGGGGTTGGGTGAAAAGTTATTTTTTTTTAAAATAAATATCCTTATAAATCGAAAGCCTTGAAAATCAAATAGTTAAGTTTAAAAGTTTTTTAAAAATATTTTTCTTTCACAATATATTATATTTTTTTTTAAAAGTTTGAAATAGTTGAAAATGAATGAACCATTGGCAGAACGGATGCGCCCTAAATCTCTAGATGATTATATTGGACAAGATCATTTGACAGGGCAAGGTGCTGTATTGAGAAATGCAATTGAATCGGGTAAATTACCTTCTTTCATCTTGTGGGGGCCTCCTGGGGTTGGCAAGACTACATTGGCTTCGATCATCGCCAATAGTATGGATCGGGTATTTTTCACATTGAGTGCCATCAATTCTGGGGTGAAAGATATTCGGGAAACGATAAAAAAGGCTAAAAGCCAAATGTTTTTTGGTCGTCCCAATCCCATATTATTTATAGATGAGATTCATAGATTTAGTAAATCACAACAAGACTCCTTGCTTGGTGCGGTGGAGAAAGGGATAGTGACTTTGATTGGAGCCACTACCGAAAACCCATCTTTTGAAGTAATTCCTGCCCTTTTATCAAGATGTCAAGTTTATATTTTAGAACATCATTCAGCGGAAGCTCTGAAAGAAATGGTGGATTTTGCATTAAATAATGATGTAATTTTAAAAAAGAAAGCCATAAGCATCCAAGAATACGATGCGATATTGACTTATTCGGGGGGCGATGCAAGAAAATTGTATAATATTTTAGAATTGGTTGCCAATGTATCTAATGAAAAGATTATCATTACTAATGATTTGGTGAAAAAATTATTACAAACCAATATCAATATATATGATAAAGGGGGAGAAATGCATTATGATATTATTTCGGCATTTATTAAGTCGATACGAGGAAGCGATCCAAATGCTGCTGTATATTGGTTGGCTCGAATGTTGGTTGGGGGAGAGGACATCAAATTTATTGCTCGTCGTTTGGTGATTGTGGCATCTGAAGATATCGGTCTTGCCAATCCAAATGCACTTTTATTAGCCAATGCTACTTTTCAAGCTATTCAATCGGTAGGAATGCCAGAAGCTAGGATTATTTTATCTCAAACTACTATTTATTTGGCTACTTCTTCAAAGAGCAATAGTGCTTATATGGCAATCAATCGAGCGATGGCTCAAGTGAAACAGGAAGGTAACTTACCCGTGCCCTTGCCATTGCGAAACGCACCTACAAAGTTGATGAAAGATTTAGATTATGGCAAAGATTATAAATATGCACATGATTATAAGGGCAATTTTGTAAAAATGGAGTTTATGCCTGATGCGATAAAGGGTATGAAGTTTTATGAGCCTGGGGGGAATCCATTTGAGGAGAAGATTCGGCGGAAGATGGAGGGGTATTGGGGTGAGGTTTAGGGGCAAGGGTTCAATGGTTCAAAGGTGCATATTCAAATTAGGAAAGAAAATCTAGCAATAAAGTTGTTCTTTTTCTGTTTGCATAAAATATTTTTATATTATTGTATTTTTGTCGGATTCGTATAAATAGTGGTAATTTCTTAAATTAGGCAAAAAAAATTATTTTAGATT
>CAZOHX010000632.1:0-2178 GCA_964579315.1 uncultured Saprospiraceae bacterium | reverse complement strand
TATTCAAATAAATTTTCATAAGATGAATCATCACTCTTATTGGTACGAGATTCTGGTGTCGCCCTAGGACTATCCAAATCTAATGCATCCATTTCAGATTGACTCATTAACATAAGACTGCTTTCTTTCTCCCACTTTTCAAGCATCTTTAAACCTTCATCTTCAAAAACACCGTTTTGTAAATCTACAGAATCCATAAAATTAGCAGACATTTCCATGAAACGCTCCATTTCACCAACTTTGTTGGCTACATCATCCGCCACGGCTTCCATTGCAGCATCAAACATAGCACGTTTATCAGGATTTCCAGAAATGATATTCATTGCAGATTTCATAGCACCATGTGAGGCACGAATTGCTTTTCTTTCTTGTTCTTTCACCGCTACTTGATCTTTCGTATCCTCCAATAAAATTTCAGAATTTTGATACATTTTGGTCAAGATTCGAAACATTATTTCCATTTTTTTGTGCAAAGCCATGTATTTGGAATTCGATTCTTTCAAACGAGCAGCTTTCCTTGAATTCAAAACCAATTGCTGTTGATTTCCTTTGGCTTTTGCCGCACTGGCAAGTTGCATAGAATTTTGAATGTCTTTGTTATTCTTTTCCATGATGGTCTTTAATTTTCTCATTTGACCACGGATTCCACCAATTTGTTTGGACATTTTTCTTAGATTATCTTGCAAGTCTTCTACATAACTTTTTAGAATACCGATTGGATCCAATTGAATAAAAAGACCTGTAATTTTTCTCATAATACCTTTATACATATAGGATACGAGATTTCTCATTTTTGGGTCTAAAACCATGTAAACAATGGCTGCAATCGCCACAAGTGTAACGGTTAGTCCTAAAATTGATTTTGTAAAAAGCAAAATTGCAGGTAATGCGGTTGCTAATAAATACCCACCCCCAGCAAGTAGGGCAATTAAAAAAATCATACCTGTTGTGCCTTCTGGCCGTTTCCAAAATGACTTGTGTTTTGCTTTTGTATTTACGAATTCTGACATAGTAATATTATCTTTTTATAAAAATTGTTGAATGGATTTGATATCATTGTCAATAATCTCAATGATGGCATGAAATGCCGCTTCGAAATTATTTTTTGTTGTAAGAATTTTTTCTTTCGCTGCAGCAATATTTTTATCTGAATTGGCAATTATTTGTTCAGCTTTTGCAATTTCAGCATTTAGTTTTTCAATTTCTTTTTGTAGCGTAGCCATCTTTGCTTTTAATTTCTCAACTTCCCCTTTTTTACCCGAAATCCTTTTTTCAATTTGTTTTTGCATGGCAGAATCAAACTGATTTCTTTCTTTTTGAAGCACATCTTTGTAATGACTAGCTGTTTTTAGTAATTTTTCCTTTGTTAATCCTACCGTTGAAGCAGTAGCAAATGCGGATTTAATAGATGTTTCCTCATCCATCCCCATTTTTTTTAAGGCGGTTAAAGATTGTTTAAATTCAAGATAATCAAAACCTGGGATATTATTTTTGTCCAAAGCTTTTGCTAAAAAATCTACACTTTTTGAATCTATCTCACCATGATTCCCGAATATCTCTACTAATTGTTTATGCATATAATCTTTATAATCCTTTTAAAATTACTTTTGGTACAAATATATAAAACTTATTGAATTATTGAAACGAATTTCGTCAAATTGTTGAGGAATTAAGACTAGTAAAGGGAAATTTACGTCCTAAATTGTGTTTTTACTTGATTTTTGGAGTAATTGAAGCACAGCGTTTTCGTTTTCTATGTTTTTCTTTTTTGATTATAAAATAAATTTTTATGCAAACTATCTTATTACTCAACTCATTGATTTTTTTCAATAAATTCAACCAATCCCGCGGCATCTTTTGGCTGCTCCTTTTCAATAAAATCTTTTGTCTTTTGACTAGGAATGTTATAAATAGATTCAATCCCACTTACTAATTTTGAAGATAAAGTTGGATTTGAAACTAAATTTTTGAAATCAGACAGCATCATTTCTGTTTGAGTTTGTTCTCCATTTGAAAAAATAGACCTAATCTTACTGTAAATTGAATAGGAAGAAGATAAGTATTTCATCCAACTCACAGTATGGGTACCATCTTTTTTGTAATTTTCTTTTATTTTTTGATAAAAATCGACATCAGACTTAGATAGCTTTGCATCTCCCTTTGACACACTAGTTAGTT
>CAZOHX010000631.1:0-2182 GCA_964579315.1 uncultured Saprospiraceae bacterium | reverse complement strand
TGGTGGATATTATGAAAATTATACTTGGGAACAACGGGATAATCCATGTTTTCCTGCTTATTATAATTCAAGTCGATTTGTAAGTAGTAATGTCATTTCTTCTGATTTAGGAATAATTGCAAAAGCTGGAAATGATGGATCTGTTTTTGTTGCTGTAAGTAATTTGAACACTACAGAAACGCTAGGAAATGTATCCTTGTCTTTTTATAATTATCAACAGCAGTTGATCAAAACGGTAAAGACATCCAGTAATGGGACTGCACAAATTTCAATTCCAGAGGATGAAGTTCCTTTTGTAGTGATTGCTAAAAAAGGAAATCAAAAAGGATATTTGAAATTTGGGGATGGAAATGCACTTTCTTTAAGTAAATTTGATGTAGGTGGAGCTCAAGTCAAAAACGGCTTGAAAGGATATTTTTATGGAGATAGAGGCGTTTGGAGACCAGGGGATTCTATATTTTTATATTTTGTTTTAGAAGATTTGGATGATAAATTACCCAAGGATTACCCCATCCAATTTGAATTATTAGACCCTCGAGGACAAGTTCAATTCAAAAGATCTTCTTCCTCCAATTTGAATGGTATCTATCCACTTTATTCTGCTACCCAAACAGAATCTCCTACGGGCAATTGGACTGCAAGAGTAAAGGCTGGTGGAGCTACTTTTACAAAAACGCTGAAGGTGGAAACTATCAAGCCAAATCGTTTGAAAATTAATATGGATTTTGGAAAAGGTACTTTAATGGCTTTTGATAATGGAAAGATTTCAGGGGATTTACAAGTCAATTGGCTCCATGGGGCTCCAGGTAAAAATTTAAAAACAAAAGTTGAAGTTCAGATTAGTCAAAGTAAAACTAAATTTAAAAACTTTAGTAATTACAATTTTGATGATCCAACTAGATTGATTTCCAATACTTCTCCAAAAGTTATTTTTGAAGGAAATACCGATGAAAATGGCTTTGCAAAAATTGTTTCTAAACTTAACGTTTCTAAACAATCAGCGGGTAAATTAAGATTGAATTTTAAAGTACGAGCTTTTGAAAAAGGTGGAGATTTCAGTACAGATGTATTCTCCAAAGAATATAGTCCGTTTAATTCATATGTAGGAATTCAAATAGAAAAAGATAAATATAATCAACAGCGTTTCAATATTAATAAAGATGGAACTATTCATTTTGTCAGCGTAGATAGTGATGGAAATCTTTTACAGAAAAAATTAAGAGTGGCATTGTATCGTGTCGGTTGGAGATGGTGGTGGGACCATGGTCGTGATGAAATTTCAAAATATAATTCAAGTTCATTTTATGGATCAATTCAAGAATCAACTGTCCATACAAATCAAAATGGTATGGCGGATTGGACAGTGAAAGTAGATGATTGGGGACGATATATGGTGAGAGTATGTGATGATGAATCTGGTCATTGTACGGGTACTTTCTTTTATGCAGGTTATCCTTGGTATAATAACGGGGATAGCAATGCTAAAAATGCAGAAATGTTGGCGTTTACATCTACTAAACAAAAATATAATGTAGGAGAAACCATTGAATTGAATATTCCAACAGGAACAATGGGAAAAGCTTTGATTTCAATAGAATCAGGTTCAAAAGTAATCGAAACACATTGGTTGGATGCTAAAAAGGGGGATAATAAGTTTAGTTTTTATGCCACAGAAGAAATGGCACCCAATATTTATGCGAATGTTTCATTGATACAGCCTCATGGCCAATTAAATAATGATAGACCTATCAGAATGTATGGGGTCATCCCGATTAAAGTACTCAATCCTAAGACAAAATTATCTCCTCAGATTAAGATGAAAGACGTGCTTGAGCCAGAACAAGAATTATCAATTACAGTTTCTGAAAAAGATGGGAAAGCGATGGCTTATACCATTGACTTGGTCGATGATGGATTATTGGATTTGACAAGATTTAAAACGCCAAATCCTTGGGATGCCTTTTTCAGAAAAGAAGCCTTGGGTGTAAAAACTTGGGATATTTATGATGATGTAATTGGAAAATATAATGAAAATATTGAAAGAATTTTGAGTGTAGGTGGTGGTTTGGAAGGAGCAAGTAAAAAAGGTCCAAAAAAGGCGAATCGTTTTAAACCTGTGGTCAAACACTTAGGACCTTTTTATATCGAAAAAGGACAATCTGCGAATCATAAAATTACGATG
>CAZOHX010000630.1:0-2182 GCA_964579315.1 uncultured Saprospiraceae bacterium | reverse complement strand
CAATGGTCAAGATGTTTATCAAATTCCATTTTGTATCTCTTCTTATTTTGAAAATAATTTAAATGATTTTAGAAATTCTGAAATCACCAAGTTCAATCCTGAAAATGTCAGTTCCTTTGGTTGGTTAGATGACCAAGATTTAAGTCATAATTATTTTAGGAATGAAGGTCAGTGGAATACAAATTCAGAAGAAATTTCTAAAAAGAAAATTGAATCATTTTTAAAAAAAATCGCACATCTTCAGAGCAACGATTTTGTAGATGATATTGATGAAACAACACTTGACGATTATTTTTATAATAAGCTTAAATTAAATGGTGTTGCTTTAGAAACGCCCATAGAAATTAGTTGTTTTTACAATAAGGATTGGCAAAAGCCTTATATTATCAAATCCAATTTGAATCCAAACACCTATTTTGAATCCGATAGTTTAGGACTATTTTCTTTGCTTTTTACGAATATTTTAAATCCCTAAGACAAGACGATTCTTCTTTCAAAAAATCAATAATTAACTCAAATATGACCAATAAAGAGATTGCCAATCATTTTCAAACACTTGGAAATTTAATGGAACTTCACGGTGAAAATCCTTTCAAAATCAGATCCTACTCCAATGCATATATTACTTTGCGAAAGCTAGGCAAACCTTTGAAAGATATGTCCGCCGAGGAAATCAGTAGCATTAAGGGGGTAGGTAAAGCAATTTCTGGAAAAATAAATGAGCTATTGACCGAAGGGAAGATGAATACTTTAGAAAAATATAAATCAATGACGCCTGATGGAATCATTGAAATGTTGCAAATAAAAGGATTTGGACCCAAAAAAATTGCCATTATCTGGAAAAAAATGGAAATTGATACGATTTCTGAATTGGTATATGCTTGTCGTGAAAACCGTTTGATAGAAGTAAAGGGATTTGGTTTGAAAACACAAGCTGAATTGCTCAAGAAATTAGAATATCATATTCAATCCAAAGGTTTTTATCATTTTGCGACCCTGGAAAAATTAGCATTGCCATTTATTGAAAAAATAAGACAAATAATGTCTGATTCTATGGTTGAATTGACGGGTGATATTCGAAGAAAAATGCCTATTCTTAAAAATATCGAAATGCTTATCAATACTACTGATTTGAATCCAATTTTTGAAAATAATCTCTTAGAATTTGATAGTAAAGAAGATAAACTTGTGAAAGGAAGATTGAATAATATACCTGTTCATATTTACACTTGCCAAAAAGATGATTTTGGGTCAAAACAATTTAAATATACTGGACCGAGTGATTTTATTGCAGATTTTCTTTCTAAAACGGATGTAAAAGACTTTCAAAATATTTGTAGTGAGGAAAATGTATTTCAAAAAGCAGCTATTCCATTTATTCCACCTGCACTACGGGACATACCCAAAGTAGTGAATTGGGAAAAAATACCGAAACTTATCGAAGAAAAAGACATCAAAGGCGTTGTTCATTTACACACCACCTACAGTGACGGATTACACAGTTTAGAAGAAATGGTTGCACATGTACATCAATTAGGCTATGAGTACATAGGTGTAACCGACCATTCTAAATCTGCTTTTTACGCCAATGGATTGAGACCAGAACGAGTCATAAAACAATGGAATGAAATAGATGAAATTCAAAAAAAATATCCCAATTTCAAAATTTTTAAAGGCATAGAATCTGATATCCTAAACGATGGGCGTTTGGATTACGAAGACGATATTTTAAAAGGTTTTGATTTCATCATAGCCTCCGTACATTCCAATTTAAAAATGGATAAAGAAAAAGCCACTTCAAGAATAATCAAAGCAGTTGAAAATCCATACACTACTATTTTAGGGCATATGACTGGACGACTATTATTGATGAGAAAAGGTTATCCGATTGACCATCGAAAAATAATTGATGCTTGTGCCCAAAACGATGTAGCCATTGAAATAAACGCTCACCCCTATCGTTTGGATATAGATTGGAAATGGGTCCCTTATGCACTAGAAAAAGGAGTAAAAATTGCCATAAATCCAGATGCACATAGTAAAGAAGGAGTAGCTGACATCAGATATGGTGTAGCCGTAGGTAGAAAAGGCGGTCTGACAAAAGATATGTGTTTCAATTTGATGTAATTTCCATTGAAATGGATACAAATTTTGACTATTTTGTAGGATTAATCTAAAAAAA
>CAZOHX010000629.1:1497-2185 GCA_964579315.1 uncultured Saprospiraceae bacterium | reverse complement strand
TTTTGTTGATGTTTATTTAGTTTCAAAAGCATCTGAAGGAGATATTTTAATTGGTTTTGGTCATTATATTTTTATTGAAAATATGGAAGACAATTCCAAATCATATAATACACTTCGTGCTGAATGGCAATTATTTGATATTGACGATTTAGGGATATTAAATTCGAATAGTGAAATTAAAGCGGCTTTCCTTAACATAAACATTTCCCCAAATCCATCAACAGGGAAATTTAAAGTCGAATGCAATCAGGAAATTCCACTACAATTTATTTTAGTTTACAATCAACTTGGGAAATTAGTGCTAAAGCTACCGTTTAAAAAGGACATAGATCTCAATCATCTACCTGATGGAATTTATGAACTGGCTTTTTTGAATAAAGCTCAGCAAATTATAGGATCAAAACGTGTCGTAATTGCCAAATAAATATGCCTCAATCAATTTTAAAAATATGAAAATGAAATATATCATACCCATCTTTTTTGTTGCCATCCACTGGGTAGATGCTCAAACTTTTAATGTGTTGCGTTTTGAAAATTTCCAACCTATTTGGATGCATTATTCCGAAGGAAGTAATTTGGATACTGTCTTTGATTATTTGCCAAGAAGTCCATTCATCACAGATGATAAAATCTATTTTACACACAACATTCAAAAACATTATATGGATGGTTGGTTGCTTGAAAAACT
>CAZOHX010000629.1:0-1487 GCA_964579315.1 uncultured Saprospiraceae bacterium | reverse complement strand
GAAAAACTGAATCTTAATTCTGGGGAAACAGATTGGAAAACACAATATTTTTCTGATAATCTTCAAGATAGAGAATATGGACAAGCACCTTATATGAAAAATGGAAAGCTTGGACTTTTAACTTTCCGAGAGACTTCTATTGATTTTTCTGGGGCTCCATATTGGAGAAAAGCTTTTATGGTTTCAAGGCAAATAAATGACGATAATGGTGCCGAAACTTCTATTATAGTTGCGGATACAGGGCGTGTAATGGAGATAGTTTCTTATGATTATAGCATTATGTCTTTGCCTTTTCTTTTGCCTTTTGTGGATAATCAAATTCAATATATTCAGTTAAAGGGAATAAATCACCAAGCTTTTTCATCGTATTTTTTAGATATGAATGCAGAAACCCTTGATCAGTCCAATGAAATTAAGTACTTACCGGTATTAGATAGAAATAGACCTTTTGGTTTTAGGAAATTAGACAATGGCTTTTTAGTCACATCACACGCCGTTGAAATTCAAAAATGGACAAAACCATTTACCTTAGAGATGCGAACATTTAGTAAAGATTGGAAACAGACTTATATGAAAGATATTTCTGAATTTGTCACCCCGTCCATTCGTTTTGATTTGCATTATGCAGATACTACAGATTTTTTAATTGCAGGGCAAAATAGACAAGATTGGATTACAGATGAATATGATAAAACGGGCTACTATCACTTTGATATTGAAGGAAATTTACTTGAAAACGTTGAAATTGTAAATATTGATAATGTAAATAATTTTCATACAGGAATTGGACTATTATTACATCAAAATAAAAAAATCTTGATTGCTTGTACAAGTGATGATCGTTATGGTTATCAGAATTTGTATTTTTTGGAATCCAATGGAATGGGGCAATTGGACACAATAAAACAATTAAAGTCTAATCATCTGGATGATAAATTTTATTGTAGAAAATTGATAGAATTAGATGGGGGAGATTTACTTATCAATCTTGCACATATTTTGCCAAATGTGGAAACTAAAATTATTAAATCAGTTTGGATGAGATTTTCAAAAGAAGAGATATTTACATCCAATGAAGATCTGCAAAATCAACCCATCTCTTTCCATATAAATCCAAATCCAACAAACGGATCAATTAAAATATCTTCAAACAATAAAATAAACCCCAAATCAATCCAAATTTTCAATACCATAGGGCAAAAAATAAAATCCCTACCGTACCAAAGCACCTTGGATTTGAGTCATTTTGAAAAAGGTGTTTATTTTATTCACTTGATAGGGGAGAAGGGGCTCGATTTGGGTGTGAAACGTGTTGTTTTAAATTGAGAATCTTTTTTAATTATTAATTGTTAATTTCCTTCTAATCAAGATTTTTCGTATTTGAGATAAATCTAATTTTTTAACCCAACTTGAAAATACAACTACGCAAAGCATTGATTATCAATCATTTGCAATTTTATTTTTTACAATTGGGTCACTACTTTTGT
>CAZOHX010000628.1:0-2190 GCA_964579315.1 uncultured Saprospiraceae bacterium | reverse complement strand
GAGATTCTGGAGTCGGTTCAATAAATTTTTCAGGTCCTTGATGATAATCTACATTACAACATGGTCCAATGGTAGGTAAATCTTCATCTCCTTCTCCCTTATCAATGTGTCTTTTTGTAAAGTAAACATAGGCATGATCCCCATGTCCTTTGTCTTTAAAATTGCCTGTATTTGGTTGGATATAAAAACCTTTTCCATCTTTGTTTTTCATTTCAAACCAATCTCTTTTTGGACTATAATCCGTAATTTCAGTTTGCAAATACCATGATTCTTTTTTTATGGGTTGAAACTGGTTTTTCTGCCAAACTGACATGGAATTGCTATTTCCTGCAAGAGAAATTCGGGTTACTGGGCGATAAGTACCATCTGTGCCACACCCGCGTCCAAGGCTGGCGGCTACAGGTCTGAAGCGTCCATCATTGTAAAATTCATAATTTTGTTGATAATTGTAATTACATGGTGCAGGCCATCCTTCACTAAAATATTTTTGTGTTAAAGCAAAGCCTATGGTGTCTTGATTTTCAATAATTGGACTAATAAATGGGGGCTCAACGGCTAAAACTGCCGCTTGGCTATATTCAGGGCAACCCACGGCATCACTATATCCAAATCCATCTGTTTTGGAGTAACTCACGTGCCAATCTACCAATTTAACATCATTGAAAACGGGATTTTTATTATAAAATACTTGGGAAATTCGCAATCCATCTGATCGAGTGATGCTATAATTAAATTTCCAACCATTTTTTTCTACGGAAGTCTCTTTGTCGCAATAACAAGACATGATATTTTCGTTTTGAAGCCGTTTTTCGGTTACAGCAAGACTTTTACTGCCTACGTTTGTCCATTTTACTCCTACTACTTTTAGGTCGGTAAGATCAACAATGGCCCAAAGTGCTTTTTCGCCTTTTACAAAGGTAGGAGCGACACATAGATGTAGTGATCGCTCACATTTACTCCTATTCAAAGCCGTTTTAGTCGCAGGCATTAATACTTTTTGGGGATCGAGATAAGTGCCATATGCCTTTTGAACTGTGGAGTCATTTACGGCAATTAGTGTGGCTAATTTTACAAGTTTCTCGGGTACGTCAGGTTGGATTCCTGGATAGGCGTTGGCATTTACAATCGTTCCTAACTTGGTGTTTACAATACCCAATACCGCTCTATTTAATGCGTAATTGTACAATTCTACTCTATAACAATCCCCATTTTTGCAGATAGTGGGCGTACTAGATGATATATCTGATGGGCGGATAGGTGAAACCGAAAATATTTCACTCAAAGTCTTTTGATTGTAAACAGTATATAATTTTTTGAGTTGCTCATCTTTTATAAATAATTCCTGTGCTTTGTAGCGATTACCCTCATTGGCATTTGCTAGGCGGATTACACCTTGATTATGTTCTAATGCATTTTTAATCAAGGATTTTCTATTGGAAATCAAGGTATTGATATCGGTGATATTGGATTCGTTTTTATTTGGAGCACATCCCAATAAAGTAGAAAAAATAAATAAAATGATAAGTTTATAATTCATAAATTATTGTTTTAGTTATCAAATGGATTTAGAAAATTGGGATTGCGAAGATAGGTAGTATCAGTCAAAGTATATAAAAATGACAGAAGTGCTTTGCGTTCTGTTTTGGATAATTTGAATTTTTGTAATCGTTGATCTTTATTTGGGTGAAGCGAGCCTTTTCCGATGAATTCTCCTTCAAAAATATCTCTACCCCCAGCTTGATATATATCGATTACTTGCCCAAGGGTCATGGTACTACCATCGTGATAGTATGGGGCCGTAAGTGCCACATTTCGTAGGGACGGAATTCTAAACTTACCATTATCCACGGTTTGATGAGTAATATTTTGTACACCAACATCTGTTTTTGGGTATGAACCATGGATATTATACAATCCAATATTGGCAAAAGGTGTTCCTGATAGGGGCGTATCCAGATTGATACCATTATGGCAATTTCCACAGCCCAATCTTTCAGAAAAGAACAAATCCATACCTTTTTTTTCGATTGTAGTAAGTGCTTTATCATTCAAATTACATTGGTACTCATCGAATTTGGAATGATGGCTGTTCAATGTTCTAAGATAAATGGAAATATACTTTTTTATCAAATGGAAATCTAATTTATCGACATTTGGTATTGTTTTTATGAATTTTTTGTAAATGACTTT
>CAZOHX010000627.1:0-2191 GCA_964579315.1 uncultured Saprospiraceae bacterium | reverse complement strand
AATTAAATTGAATAGAGTCGCAATCCCTAATAAATACAAAAAAGAATAGCAGATGATAGAGTCAAAATAACACCTTTAGAATAATTATCATATTTGGATAACATTAAACCAAAAATTGCTAAAGAGTTGGGCAAAATATATCAAAAAGATATGAGTGCGTGACAAAATGTGGGAATCCATACCATTTGGTAGGCAGGATCGGATAGTGCCGTAGCTACGCTACTTATCTTTTATCCATTGCCCTTTGGGCTATGGATAGTGTCGTGGCTTTGCCACTTTTTAACTTAGTGTGGCAATAGAATATTGTAAAACCAAAATCTCCCACTATATGTCACGCACTCAAAAGATATATGTAAAAATAGTGTCCAAATACTTAAATGAACCTTAACTTCAACTTTTCAACTTAGAATTGAAACACAAAATTTTAAATCGTGTATAATGTCAGTGTAATTCACATAAATTCATGCTGAAAAGCATAACATGAAACACTTTTAAACAATGATTATTCAATTTAATCCAGAATCACTATTGCCCCTAATTAAAGAACAATGTACAAATCCAGATTCAATTATTAAAACGGTGTGCAATTGTACCAGAGGTTTTTGGGAATCGGATTCCTATTTTCATTGCTACGATAATACTAATGTTGACCATGAAACACATGTTGATGACTCTATCCTTTTGTATGGTCATGTTGACGGACATGTAGTTCTTGATATTTCTAAAAATGGTAATCTTGCTGGAGTTGAATATATTGACAAGAGTTAGCATTATTATCAAATGATTTCATCCGATTTTCTAAATCCACATTTCTTGTACACAGACAACAAAATCAATTCATAATCACCAATCGAAAAGTCTTATTTTCACCAAGTGATGAATGAATATTAATGAAATAAATCCCATTATTCAAATTGGAAATATCAAATTGATAGAAATGATTTTTTTGTAGGTATGGGACTATAATTTGTTGACCTAAATTGGAGTAAAATGAAAAATATAAATCATTCAAACCATTATATTGAATATTTACAATAGAATGTGCAGGATTTGGAAACATACTTATATCTTCCGTAAAAGAAATTTCTTTATTGGCTACGACAATAATAGAACAATTGCCAATTAATTCACAACCATTGGCATCTGTAATGGTTACTTCATAATCTCCTTTTTTCAGTCCAATGGCAGTTTGTTTTGTCTGATGATTTTCATCACTCCACTGGTAAGTATATGGCCAAGTGCCACCAGAGACGATCACCGTTGCCACTCCATTTGAAACATCCGAATTACTTTGATTGGTCAAATATATGGTATCAATATTCAAAGCATCTGGCTCTGAAATTGAAAAATTATTGGTTTCGATATTACAACCAAAAGCATCTGAAACAGTAGCAAAATAAATGCCTTTACCGAGATTATCTTGATTTTTACCTATGGAATCATTGTTCCATTTTACATTATATGGACTTGTCCCACCTTCAATATTCAGATGAATCGATCCATCATCCATATCGTGACAAGAAACATTCTCTAAAACTTCTGATTGAATTGCTAGGTCATAATCATCTAGATTCACTACAATTTTATCGGTAAGTTTTGGACAGCCAAAATTATCCGTCAATGTGCAAATATACACACCAGCGGATAAGCCACTTAGGGTATCGCCATCACTTTTATTTTCACTCCAATTATAAGTATATGGAGGTATTCCCCCAGTAGTATGTAAAACGATTTCGCCATCATTTCTACCTTCACATTTTTCGTTTCTAATCGTAGGTGCAATTTGCAAAGGAGTATTAGGCTCTTGTATCTTAATAGCATCATCAAAAACAAATTTGCAATCATTTCCATCGCTTATCGTCACTTCATAATCTCCTCCAGCTAGATTATCGATCTTAGCTTTTGTAAATCCATTAGACCATTTATAGTGATACCCCGCAATTCCGCCTTTAGATGAAACTTCAATCATTCCATCACTCAATCCATAACAAGTAACATTTTTTATTTCTTTAATCTCTCCTGCTAATGCTTCTTTTGGCTCAAGAATTTCAGTTTCGATTTCAATCGAGCATTCGTTAGCATCCGTAACGGTTAATTGGTAGTTACCTGCGGGTTGATTCAATAAATCTTCAGAATGAATATCATTATTCCAATCAAATTGGTAAGGAAGTATTCCGCCATTAATAGATGT
>CAZOHX010000626.1:0-2198 GCA_964579315.1 uncultured Saprospiraceae bacterium | reverse complement strand
TTATACTTACATCTCCACATAGTTTTGCTAGTTCATCTTTTGAACAAGTTTTATTGAATAGTTGATTATAAATTATAGTTTTTCTTTTTTGCATATTTTTCCTTTTTATTGTGAAAGTATAATATATTTTCTGTTTAACTGCTCTTATTGATTTTTTTATTCTATTTATATATACAATTACTATTTTTTCTATTATATGGAATATAAATGGATAATATTTTCTATTTATATTCCATACAATACATTTTTATATTTCAAAAGAAAGTTAAATCTTAAGCTTAAAGCTGTATGATTTCACTAAACAAATAGAATAAAGGATATTTTTTGAATAAGAAATTTAGAATACTTAGTTTAGATGGGGGAGGAGTTAGAGGTTATCTAACAACTTTAATTTTAGAAAACATTGAAAAACAATTAAACAAGCAAGATGGTTCAAGCAAACCTTTAGGAGAATATTTTGATTTAATTGCAGGGACTTCGACAGGTGCTATTATTGGAGGTCTTTTAGCTACAGGAAAAAGTGCTAAAGATATAAAAATTATTTATGAAAAAGATATAAAAGAAATATTTTCAAATGATATGAGAAGAAAAGGTATAGATTTGTTCTTAAAAGCAAAATATAAAAAAGATAATTTTAGAGATAAAGCAAATGAGTATTTTGGAAATAAAACTTTTAATGATGTTAGCACACCCCTTTTAGTTACAAGTGTGGATGTTACAACAATGACACCAAGGTTTTATAAATCAGCCTATAGTAGAAAAAACTTTACGAGAGCTGATGAAAAATTAACAAGTGCTATTATTGCCTCTGCTTCTGCACCTGCTTTTTTTCCCATGGAAGACAAGCTAGAACATTCTTCAAGTTTAATTGATGGAGGAATTGTAGCCAATAATCCATCTTTGGTTGCACTTGTTGATGCTTTCTCTTTTGATACTAAGCCTAAAGAAGAAGATATTGTTTTATTATCTCTTGGTACGGGAAAAATGAATGAAATTCCTTATAACATTGAACCGTTAAGGGATGGAAGTATGGACTGGTTATTGCAGATTTCTAATAAAGGGTCATCCGAACATTTGGCTAAAAAAAGTGTAGCAAAATATTGTAGAGATTTTATATATTCAAAAATAGGGTTACGTAAAGAAGAACTCATTATGACAAATCCATTAATTGAAATTCTTATGAATTCACAATCGGTATTAGCTGAATTTCAAACAAAATTTTTAATGGAACAATATAATGCAAAATATAAGAGGATAAATCCTAATTTAGGTATTAAAATACAGCTTGATGACGCAGATAAAATAGATAAATTAAAAAATTTAGCTGATTTAGATTCAGATGATACAAAATGGGTTTTAAGTAATTTAAAGGATACTAATGATTAATTGTGAAAAAGAGATAAAAGCATATTGGGATGAAAAAGTTAAATTATTACAAAAAGATGTAAATACGTTGACAGGACATAGAGATGCAAATATGACAAAATTAAAAAAAAGATTAAAGGAGGATGATTTCCCTTTGTATAAAGAAGAAATTAATCAAGGGTCATATTCTATGAAAACTATAATTCAACATCCTAAAAACGATTATGATATTGATGTTGGTATAGTTTTTAAAGAAGAGGATTTAAAGTCTAAGGGTAAAAATAATCCATTAAAAATAAGACAGTATATTACTGAATTGATGGGAGATGAAAGATTTAATACGCAACCAGATTGTAAAAAAAATTGTGTAAGAATTAATTATAATGATGGGTATCATATTGATATACCAATTTATAAAGAATGTATAAATAGTTCTGATGAATTAATACTAAAATTAGCAAGTAGTGATTGGGAAGAATCAGATGCAGAGTCAATTAATAAATGGTTTAGAGAACAAAAAAAAGCAAAAGATGAATTAAAAAAATTAGTTCAATTGATGAAAAAATGGGCAAGAAGTAGAAAAAGTTGGAACTTACCTAGTGGGTTAATCTTAACAATACTTACAGATGAAACATATGTAAAAGTAACAAGATTAGATGAAAGATTTTATTGGACTTTAAAAAACTTATATCATAGATTAAAAAATGATAAAAAAGTATGTAATCCAACAAATGATGACGAGATAACTTCAAGTGATAAACATAAGAAAAAAGTAGAAAATTTATATGATAGATTAAATGAAATGTTTGATGTAAATGGAAATGTCAATCTTT
>CAZOHX010000625.1:0-2202 GCA_964579315.1 uncultured Saprospiraceae bacterium | reverse complement strand
TAGAGAAACTATTTCTCGACTTTTAAAGCAATTAGAGCGTGATGGTGACGTTACTTTAGGTAGAAACAAAATCACCTTGCTATGATTCTAAGGATGAAATCCAATGCTTTGAGATTCCGATTGTCAAATGCCGAAATTTCAATATTAGCAACATCTGGAATTTTATCAGAAAAGGTCAATTTTGGAGAAACAACACTGTCTTATACTTTAAAAATAACAGATATTGCTTCTATAAAGGCTTCATTGTACCAAAATCACATATTAGTTGAAATTCCAACAAGCACTTTTAAAGACTGGGTGCAATCTAATCATATCAAAATCGAAACAACGCTATATAATCAACAACTTTCAATACTTATTGAAAAAGATTTATTTGATGAAAAGAAAAGAAAAAGAAAAGGTTAATTTGTTAAAATGGGTTTTTGTCATCCTTATCTTCTCGGGAAGTACGTTTGGTTTTGCTCAAGTAAATGCACCTAAAATCTTGTGCCTTGAAAACGAAACTATTCATTGGGACTTACCTAGCAATAGCTGTGGTGCATTTGTGAAATATCAAATATTTTGGAGTAATACACCAAATGGAAACTTTCAATTACTTGCCGATATTACCGACCAAAATCAAACTACTTTTATCGACCCTAACCCATCTGATGAAGACCGATTTTACTTTATGAAAAGTGATTTTGATTGTCCTAGTGAAACTATTTTAAATTCTGATACTATTTCAAATCTTCCCTTGATTACCCCACTTCTTCAGTTTGCTTCTGTCGAAAATGATGGCATCAAGCTCCAATGGGAAGCTAGTCAAAGTAAAGAAACTAAGTCCTACATCATATATAAAGTCCAAAATACGGGCACTTTCCCCATAGATACAGTATCAGCACTTGAATATCTAGATACAAATACTGATGGCAACCAGCAGGCAGAAGTTTATTTTATCATTGCTTTAGACCCTTGTGACAATACAAGTATTTTTGGAAAACCGCATTTTACTACTTTTTTGCAAGATAGTTTAGATATTTGTTCAAATGAAATTTATCTAAAATGGAATCCTTATCTAAATACAATAAATGGTATTGATCATCAAGAAGTATGGATAAATGACAACGGCTGGATGCTTTGGGCGTCTATTTCTTCATCAGATAGTACTTTTATCGTGCAAGGTTTGGAGAATGATAAAGCTTATCAATTGATGATTAAAAGTATTGAAAAAAATACCAAGTTTGTAATAAATTCTAACGTTCAAGATGTTTTCACTAATCCTAAAAGCGAAATTACGATAACGAATGTAACGGTGTCTCCCGATAATGCTCATACCACAATTGATTGGATTTGGAATGAAAAGGTTCCTTTAAAAAAATTGGAACTTTGGAAGGACGGTGCATTATTTTCTAGCCCAATTGCTACCCCAAGTATAATTAATAATATTGAAGATAAAAACCCTTCTATTTCAAAAGTCTCCTATCAATTGAAAGAAGATAACGGTTGCAATGAAATTACTTTTTCAAATATTGGCACTTCTATTTTTCTATCAGGCGAGTATATCGATGTTTCAACCAACCAACTTTCTTGGACACCTTTTGATTTTGAAGATGCTAGTTTTGATTATTTTGAAGTGTATCGTACCAGTGACGATAGTCCTATTGCTGTTCAAACTGAAAACACTTTTGTGGACAAGGATGCTACCGAACTAGGCAGCACATCTTACTATGTCATTGCTATCGGCTCTATCCTTGCTTTTGATGGTACTCAATACACCATTCAATCTAGATCAAATACCATCACCGTATTCAAAAAGTCAGACATTTTTCTTCCCAATGCTTTCGCTCCTTTGGGTAATAATAGAATTTTCAAACCTGTTGTGCTGTCTCCAGAGAATATTATTGATTTTGAAATGTACATCTACGATCGTTGGGGGAAAGAAATGTTTTCTTCTGATGACATTGAGCAAGGCTGGGATGGCTTCAAAGATGGCAAATTGATGACAGGTGGACTTTATACTTATGTGATTCAGTATAAACAAAATAATGGAAATCCTGAAATTAAAAAAGGGGTCGTACTGCTTTTAAATTGATTTTTTACACTAATGTTATGTGTCAGCCGAAAAATGAAAAAACTCATTAAAGTTGCTAAATATCGAAACTTTATGTATTTTTGCTTAAAATAAATCGGATTGAATAATTTTAAGACAATATTTTTGGA
>CAZOHX010000624.1:0-2206 GCA_964579315.1 uncultured Saprospiraceae bacterium | reverse complement strand
CAATTCAATAACGAAACATTTAATATCTGCATTGAAATTTCACAAAAAAAAACCTATATTGCATTATATTCAAAAACAAAACCGAAATTTTGGAAAATTCAATAAGTTTCTGGAGAAAAAATATCATTCCCACTATCATAATCATCATTTCATCTTTTCTCCTATACGGCATAACATTGCAGTATGGCTACGTACTCGACGATAAAATGGTCTTTACAGAAAATGATTATGTAAACGAAGGCTTCTCTGGTATCGGAAAAATATTATCCACAGAAAGTTTTGAAGGCTATCTTGGAAAAGGCACTAATCTAATCGAAGGTGGACGATACAGACCATTATCCTTGGTCAGTTTTGCCATTGAAAAACAGCTTTTCGGTCAAAAACAAGCCATTTCTCATTTTATTAATATTCTTCTATATCTCATTTGCGGTTTACTTATTTTCAGAGTATTATCCCTATTTAATCTTGACACTGATAAAAAATGGTGGTTTTCCTTCTCTTTTATTGCTACCCTGCTCTTCATTTTTCATCCCATTCATTCTGAAGTTGTCGCCAATGTCAAGGGGCGAGATGAAATCATGACATTCATCGGTGGATTGGCTGCTTTTTACTATAGTTTCAAATATTTTGATACAGAAAAATGGATATATCTCTTGCTCTCAGGTATCGTGTTTTTCTTAGGAATAATGAGTAAAGAAACTGTACTTACATTCATTGGAGTAATTCCGATAACCTTATATTTTTTTAGAAAAACCAATTGGAAAAAGATTTTTATTTCAAGTATTCCTTTATTTATAGCCACAATCACCTATTTAGTCATTCGATATAGCATTATAGGTTATTTTATAAGTCCAGGTGGCAAAGAGATTACGGATATCATGAATAACCCATTTTACGGAATGACCATGGGAGAACGCTTTGCAACCATTTTTTATACACTTGGTGTCTATGTCAAATTGCTATTTTACCCCGTAGAATTGACCCACGATTATTACCCATATCACATTCCCATTATGAATTGGGGCAAATGGCAAAGCATCATATCTTTAGCAGGATATATCTTGATGGGATTGGTGGGACTCTGGGGCTTGAAAAAGAAAAATATATTTGCATACGCCATTTTATTTTACTTATTGACGCTATTTATCACTTCCAATATTCCTTTTTCCATCGGAACATTTATGAACGAACGATTTATTTTTGTTTCATCGCTTGGATTTACAATGGCAATCGCATACTTTACAACACATAGCTTATTTCAAAAACAAAAATCCTATGTAAGCTATGGCATTATAGGTGTATTTTTAGTATTTTTCGGCACAAAAACCTTGCTTCGTGTACCTGCATGGCAAGATGAATTTCATCTCAATGAAGCAGCCATCAAAGTTTCAAAAAATAGTGCTCGTGCCAATACTTTTTATGCTGCTGCCTTATATAAAAAATATCAAAAAATGCCCAGTGGACCAGAAAAAGAAGCTGTCTTTCAAAAATTTAGTTATCACATTGAAAAAGCATTAAAAATTCATCCAAAATATGGATCTGCTTTGATGATGTACCCTGGAGTGTTGACAGAACAATACAAAAGAGACAATGACCTGCCCAAATTATTAGATAAGTTTTATGAAATCTTAAAAATGCGGCCCAATGATACCTATATCGAGCAATATCTAAACTATTTAAACAATCGAAACGTTTCAAAGGCAGATTTAATCAATTTTTATTATAAAATTGGAAATTATTTTAAAGATGTAAATCAAAAAGCTTTGGCTCAGAAGTTTTATAAAATGGGATTGACCATCGCTCCAAATAATTCACAATTAAAAGGACAATTAGGTAATTTATAATTAGAAAATATGACAATTCAAGATATTACAGAAAAAATAACCACAGCGGCTACCACCGTCAAACCCATTGGACATACTGTAAAATTCGTCTTTGGAGATGAAGTAATCCATGTGGACGGAACAGGAGATTCCAGTATCGTTACCAATGAAAATAAAGATGCCGAATGTACCATCTCTATGAAAATGGAAACTTTTGAAAAACTTAAATCAGGAAAACTCAATCCAATGATGGCTATGATGACTGGTAAAGTTAAAATCAAGGGAGATATGAGTATTGCTATGAAATTGCAAAATTATTTGTCTTAGTAAGAAACCGTTCTTGACATCGATTGCTAGGCAATACCAAGATTGTTCAAAAATCA
>CAZOHX010000623.1:0-2207 GCA_964579315.1 uncultured Saprospiraceae bacterium | reverse complement strand
ATTGGTTACTTGAGATAAATAAAAAGGATGATAACCACTAACCACAATAACTAAGTCTTCAAGCAGGCGTTTTTCACGCCCAGCTCTGAAGAATTTGTTGAACTAAAGCCCCAGATTTTAGGAAATCTATGGGCAAAGCACGATTTTATTTTTAAATATGATCAATCTATATGGAATTAGATCGAAGAAAGGTTAAATACTACTAAATCTGAAAAGTGGCAAAGCCACGGCACTATCCATAGCCCAAAGGGCAATGGATACAAAAATAGCAGCGTAGCTGCGGCACTATCCGATATTTCTGAATTTTGTGAAGAACTAGATAATCTACCCAAACCACAATTCTACCCATTTTCAACCCATAAATCCCCAATTCAAAAATAAAAATCCTACCTTTGCCCTCTCAAAAACAAAATCACATACTATATGTCAGATAAAAAAATAATATTCGCCATGGAAGGGGTGACCAAAACCTTCCCACCACAAAAGACAGTTCTTAAAAATATATGGCTCTCTTTTTACTATGGTGCAAAAATAGGGGTATTAGGACTCAATGGATCAGGAAAGTCAAGCCTATTGAAAATTATCGCAGGAATTGATGATAATTTTCAAGGAAAAGTCACTTTTGATAAAGAATATAAAATCGGATATTTGGCTCAAGAACCAGAATTGGACGAGTCCAAAACGGTAAAAGAAGTCGTGCAAGAAGGCGTGCAACATATCGTTGATGTCATCAATGAATATGAAGCCATTTCTGCAAAGTTGGCAGAACCAATGGGTGATGATGAAATGATGAAAGTGATTGAAGTACAAGGTGAATTGCTTGAAAAAATGGATCATTTCAACGCTTGGGATTTAGATCATACCCTTGAGATGGCTATGGAATCCCTGCGTTGCCCACCCGATGATGCAAAGGTATCTGTGCTTTCAGGTGGAGAGCGAAGACGAGTGGCGTTGTGTAGATTATTGCTTTCAAAGCCTGATATTTTACTATTGGATGAACCTACCAATCACTTGGATGCGGAATCTGTGCATTGGTTGGAGCAATTTCTGAAATCATTTCCAGGTACCGTCATTGCTGTAACCCACGATAGATATTTCTTGGACAACGTAGCGGGATGGATACTTGAATTGGATAGGGGAGAAGGTATCCCTTGGGAAGGAAATTATAGTACTTGGTTGGAGCAAAAAGGCAATCGATTGGCAAGTGAAGAAAAAGCGGAATCCAAGCGACAAAAGATATTGAAAAAAGAATTGGAATGGTCTCGGCTTTCTCCGAAAGGAAGACAAGCGAAAGGAAAAGCTCGTTTGAATGCCTATGATTCCATGACTAGTGAAGAAGCAAAAGAGAAAGAAGCTAAATTGGAATTGGTGATTCCCGAAGGACCTAGATTGGGAGATAAGGTCATAGATATTGAAAATTTGACTAAATCGTTTGACAATAGAGTTTTAATTGATAATTTATCACTTTCTATTCCTAAAAATGCCATCGTTGGTATCATTGGTCCCAATGGTGTAGGTAAATCTACCTTGTTTCGTATGATTATGGGGGAAGAAAAGCCCGATAATGGAACTATAGATATCGGATCAACCGTACAAATTGCCTACGTCGATCAGTCGCATAAAGATTTGCTGCCAGATAAGACGATTTATGAAGTCGTTAGTCAAGGAAATGACTTCATTGAAGTGGGAAATCGAGAAATTAATGCAAGAGCCTATTTGAGTAAATTCAACTTCGCAGGTGGAGATCAACAGAAAAAAGTGGGTGTACTTTCAGGTGGAGAACGAAATAGATTGCATTTGGCTATGACCTTAAAACAAGGAGCAAATGTAGTGCTACTAGATGAGCCTACCAATGATATTGATGTGAATACGTTGAGAGCATTGGAAGAGGCGATTGAGCATTTTGCAGGTTGTGTCTTGGTCATTTCTCACGATAGATGGTTTATTGACCGTTTGGCAACGCATATTTTATCTTACGAAGATGATGGACAGATTGTGTTTTTTGAAGGTAACTTTAGTGCTTTTGAAGAGGCTAAGAAGGTTCGTTTGGGGGATGTTACGCCTAGGAGACCTCGGTTTAAGACTTTGATATAAAAATAAAGGTTCAAGGTTCAAGGTGCAAAAGGAATGGGTAATACTAATTGATTTTATTTTGAAAATTGGAAAAAGAAAAACATTCCTCATCAAATGGTTGTTGTATCGTACTT
>CAZOHX010000622.1:0-2209 GCA_964579315.1 uncultured Saprospiraceae bacterium | reverse complement strand
GAATACATTTTCATAGGAAATCTCATATCTATTTCTTCAAAATACATATCGAAGGAGGGCTCGTCTGTCCAATCGACCCAATCCATGATGGCTCCTGCACCAAGTCCTGTAAAAACTTTTGCCATTTCCTTAATATCATTGATGTCATAAGTGGGTATTTCATTTCCATCCGCATCTTTTTTGGTACTTCCATCTGGATTTAATTCAAGCAATCCGATTGAAAATAGCTGCATGATTTCACGGGCATAATTTTCATCAGGATGTATATTCTCTTCTGGAATTTCTTTGGAATTATTCAAATGACTTAAATAGGTTCCCATAGCAGGATGTAAACTCACATCCATCAGCAAATCTCTAAAATTTCCAAAACTATTTTTGAGTAACATATCATAGTAAGCACCAACACCGTCAGGCTTGTTGTCCAGGGCTCCATCCATAGATATGACAAAAATTTCACTTAAAGTGTGAGCCACTCGTTGTCTTAAATAATCATCATTTTTCATAAGATTTTCCCACCAAGCATACCAAAAATGTTCAATAAAGAGCCCATATTGATCTTCTTCACCACCATTGTCCAAATATTTTTGAAAGGCTTCATCATATACATCTTGCAACAGCTGATTAAAATCTATTTTTGGAGTTTCAAATTGTTGGTTAATCCAATCTTCCATACCCATAGCTACAACTTGATCAATCATCTCTCGATTGGCACCCATGCTCGCTTGTGCCAAAAACCTTGATGCTTCCATTTGTTTAGCGGTTAAGCCTTTGCCATTGATAGTATTGACCGCAAGTGCTTCAAAATCTGTATTTTCACTACTCTTTTCACTACTGGTTTCGACTTCGATGTCTCCATAACCAGCCCCTAAGTATTTTTGGGCAGAAATTTGTCCGTAGAAGTGGAGCATAATTAGGAAAAAAGTATATCTAATTAGTTTTCTTTTCATTGGAGTAGATTTTTGAAATTTAAAAAATATGCATTGAAAATATTAATCTAAAAATAATTGTTTATTTGGTGCTACAGTTATTAATACGATTGAGATAAAAATAACCCTAATAAATATAGATATTTTTTTCAAAACTTTATTACTTTTGAACAATGAATAACTTAAATAATGTTTGTCAAGAGTTGATTTACAAGAAATTATTTCTTGAATGGTCCAAACCTATTCGGAACTTTCTTTTTACAAAATGTGGAAATATTGACCTTTCCAATGATATAGTTCAAGATGTATTTTTGTCGTTGTGGCAAAAGTGTAAAGATGTACCTTATGAAAAGGCAAAATCATTTTTATTTACTTCTGCTAATAATAGGCTTATCGACCAATTTAGACATCAAAAGGTTAAATTTACTCATAAAAATTCCTTGAATTTATCAAAAGTAAATAAGGAAACTCCAGTTTATGAAATGGAAGTCATGGAGGCAAAAGAAAAATTGGAAAAGATTATCAATAGCATTCCAGAAAAAAGTAGAGTGGTTTTTTTGATGAGTAGAATTGAAAAATTACCTTATAAAGTGATTGCAGAAAACTTAGAATTGAGTGTAAAAGCGGTAGAAAAAAGAATGCAAACGGCCTTAGAAATTATGAAAGCAAATTACAATAGAAAGATTTGATTTTTTTTATTATTATAAAAAATGGATTGAGATTTTTTTAATAAGCACATAGGGATTTTTTAGTTGAAATCGTTTTAGTTATTGAAGAGAACATATTTACAATTTATATACTCGTACTACGAGTCATTAGTTTATGAAAAAGAAGGACAATTTATTAGCAAAATGGGCTGCAAACGAACTTTCAGATGACGAAAAACGTCAATTTGAATCTGAAAATGACTTATCAGACTTGAAGGATGCTCTAAATTTATTGGATTGTTTGGAGTACCCTCCCTACGACCAAGAAGCTGCATGGAAGGAATTGAATGAAAAATTGAGTAAAAAATCTGCAAGTATTTTTTCAATCTCTTTTTTTATGAAAGCGGCTTCTGTTATTTTGTTAATGGGAGCATTGATTTATTATTTTTTAGGAAATCAAGATATTTCTGTCGTTACTAACTTTGCTCAAACGGAGCAGATATTTTTACCAGACCATTCAGAAGTAGTGCTCAATCACAATTCCGTTTTGAAATATGACAAAGACCACTGGAGTAAAAAACGGGCGGTGCATTTACAGGGTGAAGCTTATTTTAAAGTGGCGAAAGGTTCTACGTT
>CAZOHX010000621.1:0-2211 GCA_964579315.1 uncultured Saprospiraceae bacterium | reverse complement strand
CAATCCATTCCTGAATCCCATAACTACCAGCTTTATCATAAGGTTGATATTTTTCAAGATAGTATTCTATTTCTTCATCTGAAAGGGGATTAAACCAAACCAAAGATTGATCTGAAAATGAAACAGTTTTGTTTAAAGAAACCAAACTGACCCCCGTAATTACACGATGCATCTTGCCAGACAAACTTTTTAATATTTGAATAGCTTCTTGCTTATCTTTAGGCTTTCCTAAAATAGTATTTTCAAAAATAACTACTGTATCTGATGTGATTATTAAATCATATGCATCTTCCAAAAAACACTTTGCCGCATTTGCCTTAATTTTTGAAATATACTCCGCAACGTTATCTAAGCCCAAATTATCAGGATAGGATTCATCTACATCCTTTGTTTTCACAGTAATTGAAAATCCAGCCTGCTCTAAGAGTTGCTTACGTCGTGGCGATTTTGAAGCCAAAATAATATTCATACTACGCTCTATTTTTACATCCTAAATACCCTTTGCAAATTTGTTCCATTGTAAAGCGAGATGCATTGAATGCCGCAGCAATTGATCCTCCTTTCTTACCTGCCAACAAATCTCCACCGACAAATAATCCATGTAAAGTAGTTTCTCCTGTACTTGTCAAATCTGGCACATCTCCATCAAATTGAATCCCTGTAACTTTCAAGAAGTTTTCAGGAGTAGTGCCACCAAGGGCATATATTACACGGTCAAAGACCTGTTCTCCATACTGATTTTCCTTAAAAACTACTAAAGGTTTTTGGTCATCTGTTATTTTTAACGCTTCAATATTAGAATTCATCCACAATGTCACCTGCTTATTTGCACCCATTTTTGTAATTGTTTCCAAATTAAAACTATTCATGCGTCCAAAGCTTTCACGTCGATATGAAAGGGTTACATCATGCCCCATCTCTGCTAAATATTGTGCAAATTCGGAAGCAGAATCCCCTCCCCCCACGACTAATATCCGTTCAGGGCTTGTAGCTTCAAAAGAAGTGATATCAAAATGGACTCGCCCTTTTAATTTTCGTGATAATTTATAATCAGGTTTGTTAGGACGACCAAAAATACCTATCGCAATGACCACAATATTGGCATGATAGACAGATTTTTTGGTTTCAACAGCAAATAAAGGATCATTTTCATCCCCCAAAGTCTCAATTTTCAAAACTTCTTCTTCATAATTCACTTTAACGCCTGTTTGTTCAATTGCTTGGTCCAAATAACTAATGGCTTCATGTTTAGTAGAATCCATTAAACACATAACCCCATGACAGACCGCAGATTGCCCTTTATAGTTGGCCGTAACCAATTTTTTATCTGGATATAAAGATCGAATCACCCAAGAATGAGTTTCGGCTTTATCTACCATGATTATTTCATCTGCTTTCAGTCCTGCAAGCCTAGCTTCTGCTGCCAAAGAAATTCCCGCAGGTCCAGCCCCAATTATCATTAATTTGTACGTTTTCATAAATTACCATTTTTTGAGATTGTTTTTAAAAAAAAGTAAGTCTATTTTTCATTAAAATATGCAAAAAGTATTTTATTATGTTTGATGATATGGCAATGCCAATAAAACAATATTAACACACTAAAGCCCTAAATTGTTCTTGGCTTGATTCCAAAATTATATCCGCAACAAGACGTTCCACCTATAAAACCATCAAATAAGCCAATCCTAAAAGCATATTGATTTTGACCATAGTACTTAAATGATGATAATTTTTTGATGTATTTGATTGCTTTAGTTGTGCTAAGATATAAATAAAAATAGGAATGGTTATCAAAATTTCATAATTCCAAGGATTTTCGAATAGCACAGATGCATAAAATACACACAAAATTGCAACAGAAATTATCAATAGTAAAAGAAGAAAGGAAACTAATTTTTTAGCGGAATCAATCCCGTACTTGATAGGATAAGTCTCACAGCCCAGGTATTCATCTCCTGTTACGTCCTCCATATCTTTTAGTAACTCACGCACCAAATTGGTAAAAAAGCTAAATCCAATATAACCTATCAATAAATTAAAAACCGAAATTCCCGAAATCATGGGATTGTGCGTAATCAAATGATCATATTCAGATAAAAACAACAATCCTGTAACAAATGACACAAAAAGAGAAACCACAATATTGCCAATCAATCCTTTTGACTTTAAACTTTTAGAATAAAGATGCAACAAAAATATCGCCAATGGAAA
>CAZOHX010000620.1:0-2216 GCA_964579315.1 uncultured Saprospiraceae bacterium | reverse complement strand
AGAGTTGGACAAAATATATCAAAAAGAAATACGTAAAAATATGTGTCCAACTACTTAAATCAAAATCATGTTTTGAAATTTTTAACAATCCATATCGAAAAGGAAATCCCCAAGATTTTTTATTGGGAATGAATTCTAAATTTTCAATCAAAGGACGAATTTCTGTTTCATGACAGTCCCAAAATCGCACTTTTCTCCGAAAAGGTTCAAAATTTTCAAACATTTTTACCTGATAAATTTCGTCATCAGTAGCTTCCGCAATAGCGGTAAACTTTTGAAATGGTTTTTTATCTTTCATATCGACCTTGGAAGAATAGAAAATGATTTTATCTCCTTTTTTGATTCGTTTTAAAGGAGCTGATTTTCCATGACAAACTTGCATGATTTCCAATTTTCTTCCATTTTCGACATGATTTTTAGATACTACGGCAATCCAGTATTTTGTGTTTTCCATCAAGTTACTTTTTAATTTGGGTATTGATAAATTTCACCATAGCTTCATTTTGTGCTTGATGCCCCTTGATAATATCTTTTGCAACGACATTTTTCCAAAGAAAAGTGAGCCATCCAGTCATTTTGATTTGCAATTTTATTTCGACCCCATCATTTACTTCTTTCATGCTTGTAGTCGTGTACATTTTGGTCATCGGGAGATAAGATACATCGGTAAAAGTGTAAGGTTTATCAAAGGTGATGACTTCGAGATTGACTTTTGGCCCAGATTTCGGCTTAATAGTAAATTTTGCACCTTTTTTGATTTCGCCATTAACTTTTGTCCATTCTATATCTTTCTGCCATTTGGGCCAATGGGCAACATCCGAATGCGTATCCCATAGTTGATGGATAGTTGCTCCTTTGATAATGATTGTTTTTTCTTTTTCCCACATGTTGATCAGATTTTAAATTATAAGTGCAAATATAGTATATGTAGATATTAAATGCAAATAAAATGATTTTTTAATTTATTAAAATAAATTTATAAAATGACTATTTTTGAGTTTGGTCTATGATTATCATCTCTGGATTATTTAGGATGAATGAAGGAAGAATCTGTTTATGATGACTTTGAAAAACCGAAAACTTATACCCATTGCTCATTAAACTATCAATAATTGATTTTTTGGGCCACCAAGCATATGCAGCGTAAACATCTTTATAAAACATTAAGTCAACTTGATTAAATGGCTTTAAATTTAAAATAATTCTGTTATTTTCGTACAAATTGTCACTCAAGTTTTGATAAATTTCAGTATTGGCAATTTTAATATTTCTAGATTTGGTTTCTTTTATCCTATTTTTGATAATTTCATTTGGACGAAATAGGCTCAATACTAAACAGGAAACAAGAGCGATATATACTACTTTGTTAAATAGTTTTTTTTTGTTAAAAAAGGAAATGTACCTTGTAATATATTCGAATGAAAATACAAATCCTACTGCAATATATATCAACAAAATAGACCATGAGCTATAAGTAAATGATGCCATTTTGGTAGCTACAACAGAGAAGAATGCAAAAAGAATTAAAATTCCAAATAGAATAGAACTTGAAAATCGGGTTTCAATTTTTGGTTTCTTGAAAGAAAAAAATAATCCTACTAATAGGAAAACAATACCAATGGAGCCAATATTCATCCAAAGCGTAGTTAGATGAAAGAATACGTCTCCCTCATGATACTCGACCACTTCAAAAATATGTTTTCGGTTAAATTGGCTTTCCCACATACTTTCTATTGGAAATCTAATATGGGTATAAATTTGCCAAGGTAAAAATAGCAGTGAAGAGACAAGAAGAGAGATACCCATATAGGTATAGCTTTGCCATCTACATCTTTCCGATTTACTATAAAGTGTATAAAATCCCCAAGTAGCGTAAACGAGAAGTCCTACCAACCATTTATTTAAAATTGCACCTGCAACAAATATGCCGATGATGGCAGACCATTTTAATTTCTTATCAGAAATGGTAAATTTGGTAAATGCCCAATAGCTTGCTAGGACATAAAATCCAAAGGCTAAATCATTATGTGCTGTACCGTTTCGACCTGAAATTAACTCTATGTGATAATTCAAAAAAGTATAAAATAATGCGGCTAAAAAAGCTATCTTTTTATTTTTGAACCAAATATCTGCAATTTGGAAAATAAAAAATATGGATACTGTACCCATTATTCAAGACGGAAATCTTAATGCCCATAATAAAATCCAAAATAGTT
>CAZOHX010000619.1:0-2228 GCA_964579315.1 uncultured Saprospiraceae bacterium | reverse complement strand
TTTTAAAAAAAATTATGAAAACCTTTAAAATTCTACTTTCACTTAGCCTATTTCTCTTTATGATGTCTTGTGGGAAAGAAAAAGAACGCACTAGTTTTTCTTTCAATGTCAATCTGTTTCAACCTGATGTGGAAAGTAGTTTTGTGATGCTAACAAATCAGAATGGTGAAATATTATATGAATCAACTGACTTGAATGGTCAAGATGTGAAAATTGATAAACAAGATAATGATATTATTGATCTTACCTATGGATATGAAATTGGAAATTTTGCAAAATTGACTACATTTAGAAATGTGAAATCAGGATTTGTTGAAAGTCGATTTGGTAATTGTATATTTAATATAATTAACGGGGTTCCAAGTCCACAGAATTTTGAAGTAATACCATCTTTGTTTGAAAAAGTGAAAATTGAGATTTCTAATGTCCCAGAATATGATGAATTGTATTTTAATGGAATTGTTAAAAAGGAAGGATCAATCATTTCTTTACAAACAACTAAAGATGGATCAGACCGAATTATTACTATTTTACCAAAAAATGAATCAACTTATTTGAGTTATAAAGTAAGAAACGAAGACTTGATTGAATTGGATGGAGAAATCCTTCTAAAATTGGATTTTGATTTTTTCAAACCTTCTTATGTGCAAGAGATTGATTTGAATAAAGCCGATTATTGGTTCTCTAATAATATCTCTTATTTGACTAATGGTAGAAAGGTGTGTCTTGGTGCATCATCTTCATCAGAATTGAGCAATACTTTTTTGTTTATTACGGTATTGGATGAAAAAAATATTAGTGATGTTTATTTGAATGTTCAAGGTTTGCAATATTCTTTTTCTGAAAGATTTGATATACTTCCTTCTAAAATTGATTTTACTGACTTTGAAATGGCAATAGATGGTTCAGGCGAGCGTTTCGATTTTTCTTCAAAGAAGAATTATGATCTTGCAGTTGTTTCTTACATTCATAGTGAAAATGATTTATTCGCTAATTGGGATATTTTTCAAAGACCTGAAAGTGCTAAGCACTTTGATTTGCCAACTATTCCATCAAAACTTGTAAATGATAGCCCTGTTTTACAAATGGCTCTGAAATCTTTTGATAATCCTTCTGTGAAGTGTGTGGATGTGTTGGATGATTCGGTGGTCTTTTCTGTTAATTCTTTTTCTGGTCTTGATTGTGTTTATTATGTGGGGCAAACGGTGCGGTAGTATTAAATTTTCTTTTGTATTATGGATTTTCGGACTCTTTTTTTCATGTAAACCGAGTGAATCTATTGACAATTCATCAAAACCCTTTATTATTAATATGGATTTTGAGTATATCCAGAATTTTTTATTTTTAACAAATCAGGATGGTCAAATTGTCTATAAAATAAATAAAACTGAAAGTGGTTTATTTGATACAGTTCATGTTTATGGATTAAATGAAAATGATATCTTGGACCTAACTGTTGGTTCTAGTGGACTAAATGGTTTCTTTAATATTTATACATTTAGAAATATTAAGTCTAATTTTACGTGGTCAATAGATGCTGATTGTTCTTTCAGCTTTTTACAAGGAACTCGAAATGATAGGAAAAATATTGAACTTACAATTGCTGGAATTAATGATTACGATGAATTGATTTTTCCGCATTCTGGAGATGATCTTAGAGTTGAAAAAAAGTCTGATAGGATTATTTTGTCTTCAAGTGCTTTATATGAAGATGATTATGTAATTACAATATTGCCAAAGAATGAGACACAGTATAAAAGTTATTTATTGAAGAATAATGTATGGTCAGGAGATAATGGTTTTTTCAAAAACTCTATTGATTTTAAGGATTTTGAACCCTCGATTATTCATAAAGTTATTGCTCCAAAAGCTGGTGATTATACAATTAATGCAGAATTGATTGATTCTCAAAATGGGGTTGCTTTATTGAAGTTTTTTGACAATATAAAATTAAAGAAAGGGGATCCCATTCGGTTTTTTCTTACATCTGAAATGTCTATTGAAAAACTTCGTATTCGGGCTTGGTTGACAGAAAATGTGGTAAATTATTTTTATCAAAAAATATCGACTCATTTTCCTGATTCTTTAGAATACTACGAACCAGAATTATCGATTAATTTTAGTGAAAATAATTTTGATATTTTCATGTCAGATACAAAAGACTTTAGTGAAGTTAACCCAACTTGAAAAAAAAAGACAACTCAAAATAAAACAATATATTTTAAAAC
>CAZOHX010000618.1:0-2230 GCA_964579315.1 uncultured Saprospiraceae bacterium | reverse complement strand
CACTTTTAAACTTAGTGTGGCAATGGACTATTGTAAAACCAAAATCTCCCACTATTTGTCACGCACTCGATTAAAAATTTGATAAGGCATCATCCCGTTGTCAGCAATAGGATTAAAATAAAAAAAGAGAATTTAACTGATATACAACTACACTCAGCTGGTGCATCTATTAGACATAAAATTGACTCCGCTGCGCTCCGCCAATTCCATCACAACGGGTTCGGGGAAACCATATTCATTTTAAATAAATAACTCATGGTATATTGCAAGATTGAGTTTCCTCCTAAAAGAATGTGGAGAGCGTTTCAATAGAAAAAATGAAAAAAACGTTAAAAGTGCGTAATTTTTATGCTAATGGATCTATTTGTCATGGGGTTTCAATTAAATGTTTTATCTTTGGAGAAAGTATATTTTTTAAATTTAAAATTACAAAAATGAAAAAAACAATATTATTTCTTTTAATTTTGACTGTAGCTTTACTAAGTTGCAAAAAAGAAAAACTTCCACGAGTTGAGAATAATGGAAAAATTATCTTAAAAAACAATTTAACTGTTGATGATTTAAAATCCTTCCTGCCAAAGGTTTATTTTGATGAATCATCTAAATTGATATTTAAAGATAAATTTAATAATGAAAAAAGTTTTTCTGTATCTTCATTTGAATGGGATAAAAATCCATTCGAAACAAATACAATTAAATATACTTATGATGCTTTTCAAATAGAACTAACTCCTGACGATGATTCAAATTATATTTTAAAGATTTCAGGAAGTGGCTGCTACAACAAACAAGAGAATATTCAATCAAATAATCTAGACTATATGCTGATTAAAAAAGGGGATATTTTTGGTGATGGCTTAATTTTCGAATTTAGAGATGGTAAGTATTATAGTAATGGTTTTACTGAAACTACATCGCCTTTTACTATAGAAAATAAAACATATCCAATTGCTTATCATTCAAATTATAATGTAAAAAGTTTTTCACCAACAGACATTCCTTTTTCAGATATTATAGTTACATCTGAAGATGGAATTATTGCATTTAATGATTTAGATGGGAAAAGATGGGTATTTAGTAGAATTGAATAAAGAAACCAAAAATAACTAGCGATAAGACAGACCCACACCCTATCGGGATGTGGGTCAGCTTATCGCATCATCCCGTTATCAGCAATAAGATTAAAATGAAAAAAGAGAATTTAACTGATATACAACTTCACTCAGCTGGTGCAACTAATAGACATAAGAATCCTTTCGAGGATTTAATCTCTTACGTGAATGAAGTTGAAATTACTCAAGGATTTAGAGAAGAATGGGTAATTCCATTTTATTTTGAACTAAACAATAAGTCTGATGAGTGGATTGAAAAAATGATTCACCTAAAACCTAAAATAAATGAAGAAATTATCCTTCAGAACTTAGGCGATTTCGATTGGCGAACTCGATCGACTGGCAGCTATTTTGCAGCGATAAAGAAATCGACTCATCTTGAAAATATTATTGGAACTCATTTATTGAAAAGTGAAGTCTGTTACGCTGGTTCTGGATACGCATTAACTCTTGCTTCTTTTAATACATCGCAAGCAGTAGATTTCTTTGACCGGTACCTCGAATATTATTTAAAGCAACCACAGCTATATTTTGATCAAGGTTCGGTCATAACCGCATTGAAATATCTTGACGAAATAAACAACACCAAGAACACCGAAAAACATTTAAAGAATTGGGAGGACTGTCTTTTGTGGAGAGACAAAGCTCAAGTAGAAAATCTAAAAATCATAAAAAACATTATCCCTGACAAGAGTGAGGATATTGATAAACAGATTGAAGAATTGAAACATCAAGACGCTTCTATTGATACAGAACATTTTCACCAATCGATTAAATCACTGAATCGAATTATTGATGAATAAAAAAGCAGATAATCGAGTATATGGAGGTTCTTTAAACAAAAGTTAGTTTCAATTGAATGCCATCAGGTATCATCCTTTTGGATTTTTGGAACCTATCCAAAGAAATAAAAAATAACATTTATTCGACTTGATTCTTACAATTTTTTCATAATTTGTTGCCGAAAATAAATTTATAAAGGATGAGGGGGTGAGGGTTCAAATGAAATGTCTAAATTGCTTGGGCATCTAGGTTTTGATAGGTTTAGATTCCCCTTTTATGTTAACATCAACAGATGAATATGGTTACGAAAAAAGAAGCTCTTAGTTTTATATCAA
>CAZOHX010000617.1:0-2231 GCA_964579315.1 uncultured Saprospiraceae bacterium | reverse complement strand
TTTTTAAATGTTGTAAAAAATTAAAAACACCTATTTTCTAGTTCCACCATGTCCTTTAGCCACAACAAAAAGGATTTTCACATTTAAGATTAAAAATCTAAAAAATTGTACAATCCAATTTTTCATCATGAATTTTTGCATTTTCGTTATTTTTGTTGCCATTTTATTTTATTTTATTTTAAAAAACATCATCAAAGCTATACTTAAGCTTCCAAATCTTAAAAAATCATCAAAAAATCTACTCAGGAATCAACCACCAAAAAGGACGCATTTTTGCTTTATAAATAAACATATAATGTAGTGATAATTTCACCCAATGCCCTGCCAAACCTACTTCCCCAAAAGTTTGTTTGAGATTACGCCCCCCTGTATCGGGGTATTTAACATAGTCAGGAACAATCGGATTTACAGTCATGGTTACTGCCGATCCATTGCCCAATCCAAATCCAGAAGATGCAACACATGCTGCCCCCATATTGCCCATAGAACCTTTATGGAGCTTTCCCTTCTTTCCATTTTTCACCAAATCGATGACACTATCCACCACCACTTTAGCAGATATTCCAGATGGCATACCCGTACGAGGTGGAGCAGGAAAAATAGCTGTTCCATTTTTACTTTTTCTTGGTTTTGAAATAGTATGAGGTGGAGCAAAAGCTATTCCTGGAGCAAAAATGTTTTTAAAAGTCGGATTCTGATACGTTTCGGGCCAATCCTGAACTGTCCATTCTTCATAAGGTTTTGGAGTATAATCCGCATCTACAATCATAAATCCTTTGAATAGTTTATTCGTAATATCCTCCCCATTTTTATCATATGCTTTAAATCCATGTCCAGAAAAACTAGGAATAAGCATAGCGAAATCAAAAGATTCAGTTTTATATTCCCCCTCTAAATTTTCATAATGAACCAATCCATCTTCTACTTTATGAACTCCCGCTCTTTTAATCCATTTTATGCCCCTATCTGAAAACAACATTTCAGCCAGTTCTGAAGCTTGCATATTTTTATTACCAACCTTCAACAACATACCATCCATACCGAAATCACCCAACTCATATTCATTAGAAATCCAAGTGATAGTGGCTTTATCACGAACTTTATGTCGTCTTAATTCTTGCTCAACATTCAAAATATACTCAAAGGCTGCTCCTTGACAAGTAGATTTTGCATGTCCTGTACCTATTAATATTTTGACATTTTCACCATTTTTCATACGATGAATCAATTTTTCTAAATCAGCCCAAGCATGTTGTGCATGATCATAGGTACAAACAGATGCTACACCAAATGTTCCAGGAGCTAGCCCCTCCGTAGCAGCAAAATTCAACTTTGGACCAGTAGCATTGATTAAATAATCATAATCCACTTTAATCACTTGTCCTTTCTTTTCTCCCGCTACATACTCCGCAGTAATAAAGCCTTTATCTATCTCATGATCCCCTTCTGGATAAAAATCGATTGCCTTTGCTTGGATAAAATTTATATTTTTCTTTTTATATAATGGAGCCAAAGGAAATATAGTTTGTTTTGGTTTCATACGACCTATACCAATCCAGATATTTGACGGAATCCATTGATAATTACTATTTGGAGACACCATGACGATTTCGTGCTCTTTTGAAAGTCCTTTTCTTAGATAAGAAATTGCTGTGTGTCCAGAAACCCCAGCTCCAATTACTACTATTTTTGCCATACTCTTTTGATTTTTAAATTTGCATCAAAAATACATCAATAAATCAGCTCTTTTGGTGATAAAAATCACATGAGTACTGTGCATTTTTAAAACAATCATACTTTATTTCAGTAAGATATACTGTTAAGTGATATAGCTACACATTTTTTAAAAAAATCATAAAATTCACGGTGTTTAACCTCATTAATTGATAATTCCTTTATGAATTAAATCATAAAAAGTTAAGATCTTGACCATTGATGATAAATGTTGGTTTATCTATAATTCACATCGTCTAATTTCTCCTTTCATTTTAGTTTTTTCCAACAGCCAAAAAGAATAGGTAGTATAAAATCCCACAACATAACCTGCCCCGCCTCCGCTTTTCCCTCGAATAAGAAATAATTTGAAGCAGAGTCTTCAATAACTAGCTTTTATCTCAAAAAATCTTCAAATTATCCCTTCTTCTTCGTTGAAAAACTCCAACGGGACTTGCTATGCTGTTCGTTCTGTGGATTTGCACTTTACCCCGAATTTTCATTCGGGGTTATTTTTA
>CAZOHX010000616.1:0-2249 GCA_964579315.1 uncultured Saprospiraceae bacterium | reverse complement strand
CATCGCCATCTACATCACCTACCGCCATCATCCGATACTGAAAGTATCCACGCCCCTTTAAAAAATCATTTGAGAGTGCATTCTGGTACATAATCATAACCAATACCGCGAAGAAGAGATAAAATGCCCGTTTCATGATTCAAGTCCTCCCATTTTATGTTGATTCTTACCGTGATGGTTGATTTATTAGGCTTCAAAAATACAATTGCTTAAAATAGGTTAAAAAATATGCAAACCATTCGGTGGCTAATATTAATTATCCCATTTAGAGTCTTTTTGGAAATTATTTTGATTTTTTCAAGCCAATATTCCATATGCTTCAAAATAAATTCATTTTATTGCTTTTCATGGATGCTGGTTATTAAATTTTTCTACGCATCGCGAAATTACTCCATACTTTGTTTTTGCTGATACAAAATAAAATCCATCATTTACAATCTCATTATCTTCATTTTTCCCATCCCATGAAATTGAGTAGTGACCCACCTCAAATATGCGAGAGCACAACGTTTTAATCCTTTCTCCTGAAGGCCCTTGAATAATGATAGTTACCTTCATTTTCTCAAACAATTGGAAATAAATATTTAAATGGCCTAAAAAAGGGTTAGGAAAAGCCCTAAGTAAAATTACCGATCCAGCATTCGATTCTTTTATATTGATAGATCGATCGCCATTACAAGCGGTAACAAGAATCATTGCAATTAACATTGTCGCCATAAAATATTTTCTCATATTCATAATTCCTCGAATCAAAATCCAAAAGAAAATATTAACGAAAAAAGAAGGCCACCTATGTTACCCAGCCCCCCTTTTTTAATATTTCCAATACGAGAAAAATCATAGTTTAGTATAATACCATAATTTTCATTTAGCTGGAAATCAAAATCAAAATTAAGCCCAATTCCATTTTGCACCAGAACTTTTCGTAGATGATCAACAACTTCTGGACCGGTTTCTAAAGTTACGTACACTTCTTCGGAAATAAACACCATATAATATGAAACCCCAAATCCAACATATATTTTTCTATTTTTTGTCCCGAAAACAGTCCAAGGCAAATAATGATGAATACCCAATATCAATGGAATAGAAGTAATAGCAAATTTCGAATAATTTATTAGTTGATTTCGAATAAGCCTTGTACGAAAAAACAATATGTTTTTTGGATTGACGGCCCTTTGATAGCCGAGACCGACAGATAAAGGTACTATATTATTAGAAAATGGGAGAAGGTTCTGCTCATAATTTGTTCGCAATGACTTTTTTAAAAAGGTAAAATAGCCTAATTCAATGGATATTTTGCTATTAACACCAATTTCCGCGTAACATTTTGAAATTGAAATCAAAATTTGGGTTAGTATTAGAATTAATATGAAGGAAAATAATTTTCTCATGCTTTTCCACTCCTATCTATATTAGTTCTCTATTCTATTAACCCTATTTTAGACCACTAACTGCCATAAATTGAAACATGATTGAAAATAACATGTCATTCTATTTTAATTCATTGCAAAATACTTGGCGATTTTAATAAAATTATCATTCCTTCTTTCATACCAATTCATTTGGCATTTTTTCCAATCCAATAGATAAAGGAACACAAAAAAATTTCAAATTTTCAATATGTCGATGTTGTAGAGAGTGAAGGAATTAATACCATCCAATAATACAGAATTTCAAGGGCCACGCCCACCCCGCAACCTATTAAAGCACTATGGTTTTGGATTTTTTTTGCCTTGGCGCGGTAGCAATCGGTATAAGTTGCCACATATGCTGGAGATTTACCCAATAACCGGGAAGATGGCGGATTGGGTTTAATCGAGTTAGCAATTATAATGCCCACAAGTCCACCCAGGCAACCTGCCAAAAACCAAATATTTCCATTTGTATCTTTTATCGCATCTTTTTCAGCCTGTTGACATGCATTTACATTTTCATCCTGAGACATTGCTATGATTGGATTGAGTTCAATAGATACTACTACTATCAAGAAACTTAAAAATATCCTAAATGCTGTTTTTCTTTGCATGGTAATCCTCCTTTCAGGTTGTTTTTAAAAATGGACCATAAATCGCATTTCGTTGAACCCCAAAAGCCCCATTACGCCATTATCTCAATTATTCGAGCAAATTAAAGTACCATCATCCTATTCCGTTCTAAAAATTCTCCTAATTCTTCCCAAAATTTCTCTACAATCCCCAAAATATTTTGGGGCAAAAAAGAGATTGACCGTAAAATCAATCTCAAAT
>CAZOHX010000615.1:0-2250 GCA_964579315.1 uncultured Saprospiraceae bacterium | reverse complement strand
CCCACAGGGGTTCACCAAAATTAACCCATAGTGAAAACTATGGGTATGGGTAGTGAAAACTATGAAGCAAAAGATAGTATCCCCAAATGGAAACGTAGCAAGTCACGTTGGAAAATGTTGACGAAGAGTAAGGCGAAATTTGAAGATTCATTGAAGAAGATGCTATTTTTAAAAAATATTGCTTCAAATTTTGTCTTAATCAAGGAAATATTTGGAGACGTGGCAGGTTACGTTGGAATATTTTACATCGGAAAATTCCTTTAAAATTTAAATAAAAAAATATTTTTTCAAAAAAAGGGTAAGAAATAGAAAGCCTTTCCGATATAGGGGTGTAACACGAATTATTAGGACTAAAAAACCAAATATTAATTACTTATTTTTTAAAAACCGATTACATTTTTAAAAACCGATTACATTTAAAAAGTACCGATTACAAATTATAATCCTTATTATTCAAATTAACCCTAGAAAACCCTAAACCAAATGATTCTAGAGGTCTGACTATACTGTCAGACTTCTTTTTTTATATCCATTCCATATCTGCAAACCAGCAGATTCCACAAACTCGTTTTTGGACTTTCTTTTTTATCCATCGCCCTCGACGTTCCAATTGAATAATTTCTGTTCCTTTATGCATTTCAAGATCAGAATCAATCGTCCAAATACAAGTTTTTATTTTTTTGCAACGAAGTTTGCCCGTCCAATGATTGGCATGTCGAATGACAAAATCACCTTTTTCGTCGGATCCGTGCCAGTAAAATGATCCAGAAGTTGAAATAAAATCGGGCGGACGAATAGGGATGGATTCCATATATTTGAAATCTCCTTTGGTGTTTTCAAAGAAGTTTTCATTTGTGATTGGATGTGTATCTATGGATTGCATACCTGTTTTTTGCAAAGATACTAAAAATGGCTAGGATTTGCATCCTAGCCAATGATATTAAACAAAATAACCCCTAAATTATTTATTTAACCAATTTAATAAAACTACGTTTACCCTCCTCATTATGAATACTCAAAAAATAAAGCCCATTTCCTAATTGTTCCAATTCAGAAAAGGTCAAATTTGTCTTACCATTCTTTACTTCACCTTGAAACAAAGTTTCTATTTGTTGTCCTAAATTATTAAAAAGATCAATAGTCAACACACTTGACTGCTCCATATCTAAAGTCAAATTAATATCTGAAGTAAATGGATTTGGATAAACAGAAAGACTCGACAATTCATCTATTTCATCAACTGATACCATAATAGCCGTATCCACATCCTTTACCGCCACAGGCCAAACCCCAGGTTTTGGTACAGAAACGCCCTTGGTATCGCCTCGTTGAGCATCCGCTCCAAAATAATACAGCGGCCAACCTTTGTAAGTAATTTGGTTGTGACCAAAGACATCAATAGATCCAAAAAGAGTTTTATCAAGCGTAGAAGGCACATTTTGAAGATTCATTTCATAGACAGGCCAAACCGCATTATTAGAAAAATCATCTTTTGTAAAATTATTGGTATCAAATTTATCTTTTTTGAAAGTATAAAGCGTATTTCCTTGAGCATCTGTGAAAAATTGAATATTTTCTTCCCCTTCTTCGTAATTTCCATTGTAAGTTTTTCCATCCTTGCCCACCAAAATATCATTGATCAACATGATAGAATAATCAGGTTTTGCCACATACCACACATTTTTCTTACCATCCCCATTGGTATCACCTGCTGCCATATCACCTATAAAATAATAAAGTGGCCATCCTTTGTAAGTCGTTTGCATGTTGCCATCCGCCCGTTGAAATTGACCGAAATCTGCGGCATCAAGACCTGTATCCACGGTGATGTTTTCTGCATAAAAAATAGGCCAATTGGTCACACAACCGCCCATACATGAGGACATATTGGGCGTTGCATCTTTTGAGAAATAGTATAATGTATTTCCATCTTGGTCGGTTAGGATTTGACCTAGATTGGTGTCGTTTGATAGTTTGACATTTTGAGCATTCACTATAAAAGATGAAATGCTAATTGCAAAAATAATGAGTAATTGTAAGTGATTTTTTTTCATAAAATTAGATTTTTGAAATGAAATAATAAATGTAATACAACTAGTACTGCGGGTGGGGTGGGAATGGATGCGTTTGGGGTGAAATAGTATGTATCTATTTTGCCTAGCTCTTCGTTTTATAGCCTTGGCAGAATGCGACTAGGCTTTCATTTTATGCATCTGTCTTCCTGCGATCGGTAGGAAGGTTGATTTGAAC
>CAZOHX010000614.1:0-2256 GCA_964579315.1 uncultured Saprospiraceae bacterium | reverse complement strand
TCCTGTGATTTCATCATGTTCACCTGGTGCTTGAGGAAAAGATTCTCCCAAAGCCCTTTTCAAAGCAGGATAAAATATTTTCTTAATCAATGTCGTCTTTCCTGATCCAGAAACTCCTGTGATAACGGTAAACGCATTCAAAGGAATTTTGACATCAATATTTTTTAAATTATGGGCTCTTGCTCCTTTGATATGGATATAATCCGTTGGCTTTCGCCGAATTTTGGGTACTTCAATCCCCATTTTCCCATTGAGATATTTTGCGGTCAAACTCTTTGACTTCGTTTTCATCAAGGCTTTGTAATCTCCTTCAAAAACAATTTCTCCACCATAAACACCTGCATTTACACCCACATCTATGATAAAATCTGCATTTTTAATGACTTCTTCTTCGTGTTCAACAACGATAACCGTATTTCCTAAATCACGTAAAGATTCAAGAACTTTCACCAATTGAGCGGTGTCTCTTGGGTGCAATCCAATACTAGGTTCATCCAAAATATACATAGAACTGGTCAAATTACTGCCCAACATTCGAGTTAAATTGATTCGTTGGGTCTCTCCCCCACTCAATGAGGACGAAATTCGGTTCAATGACAAATAATTCAATCCTACGGACATCATATAATCCAAACGATTTCGGATTTCCAATATCAAACGATTTCCAATTTGCAAATCAAAATCAGTCAATTCAAGATTATCAAAAAACCGAACCAAATCTTCTATCGGAGCATCGGTCAAATCAGTAATTTTCTTTCCCCCTACGGTCACACATCTTGCTTCCATACGCAAACGTCCCCCTTCGCAGTCAGGACATTTGGTGCGACCACGATAACGAGCCAACATCACTCGATTTTGAATTTTATATAACTTTTTTTGTAGCTCATCAAAGAAATAATTGATTCCAGAAAAAAGAGTATTACCCGTCCAAAGCAATTTTTGTTCTGCCTTGGTCAGGTCTTGATAAGGACGATGTACAGGAAAATCAAATCGATCGGCTACTTGCAAAAATCGTTGTAACCATAGACCAAATTTATCTCCTTTCCAAGGAGCAATTGCACCTTCAAAAACGGATTTCCCTTTATTGGGAATAACTTTTTCTGCATCAATTCCGATGACCATGCCGTATCCTTCACATTTAGGACATGCTCCGTATGGATTATTGTAATTAAAAAGCTGAGGCGTAGGCTCTAAAAAAGTCATACCATCCAATTCAAAACGATTATTGAAAGCCATTTCGTCCCCACCAATCACATCAATGATACAATCTCCTTGACTTTCGTAGAAGGCAGTTTGTACGGAATCTGAGATACGTTTGATATGTTCTTCATCATCTTTTTTAACCGCAAAACGGTCTATTAATATCCGTTGATTACTCAAATCTAAATCAGGAATCCGTTTTTGATTATCTGCTAAATTTATATTTAAAACGTCTTCAATTTCTATTAATTTCCCATCAATTTGAAGTCTTGTATATCCTTTTTGGAGTAATAATTCCAATTCTTTTCCATACAATCTATCGGATGATACTGGAAATGGGATAAACAACTGGATTTTTGTTTTTTCTTTTAATTTTTGAATGGCATTTACCACATCTGTCACACTATGACGCTTGACCAAATCACCTGAGATGGGGGAATAGGTATGTCCAATACGTGCATACAACAATCTCAAATAATCATAAATTTCAGTCATGGAGCCTACGGTAGAACGGTTATTTCCTGTGGTTACTTTCTGTTCTATGGCAATGGCAGGGCATATACCTTCAATAAAATCTACTTCGGGTTTTTTCATTCTCATCAAAAATTGCCGTGCATAGGAAGAAAGACTTTCTACGTATCTACGCTGCCCTTCTGCATACAAGGTGTCCATGACTAAGGATGATTTTCCACTTCCAGACACGCCTGTGACGACCACCAATTTATTTTTGGGGATTTTGACATCGACGTTTTTCAAATTATTGCCATTGGCTCCTTTGATGTGGATGACTTCTTGAAGATGTTTATTTTTGGACATATTATTTTATGGGTTTTCACCCATAGTTAATTTGATGAACCCTTTGGGTTTGATAAAACTCCAAAAGTAGTGGTTTTTTTTGAATTAATAATACTGGTGGAAAATATTATTTTGGTTTGCATCTACTTAATATTTCCTTGAAACAGTCTTTAAAATAAAACAATAAAAAGCACATGGGAAGGTTATAAGTAGGTGGACATATGTTTTTGTGTGTATATTTTTAGATAGATTTTGTTCAAA
>CAZOHX010000613.1:0-2259 GCA_964579315.1 uncultured Saprospiraceae bacterium | reverse complement strand
TGATTTTGTACTTTCTGGCACTTCCCAATCTCCTGTGAGCAATAATAAATCAGAGCCCAATTTGGGGAATCGTGATTATTGGATGGTTATTACCGATAAGGATGGAAATTTCTTATATGACAAAACTTTCGGTGGGTCAAAGAAGGATGAATTAAAAGTGGTACTCCAAACAAAGGATAATGGATTGCTTTTAGGAGGATATACGCATTCTTCTGCGGAAGATGATGTGACGGATGTTTCCAAGGGATATCAAGATAATTGGGTGATTAAAATGGATTGTGATTTGAAAGTAAACTTACCCAAAGACACCATGATATGTTATAATCAGATTTTTGATCTCGATGCAAATCCAAATTATGATAAAATATGTCAATATGATTGGAATACGGGGGTTAAAACGCCATCTACTTCTATTTTAGTGACTTCTGATACAGTTATTTCGGTGACTATTATGGATGCTTTTGGTTGCGTAGCATCGGATTCTTTTCATGTGAATGTGATTCCACTTCCCCCAGTAGATTTAGGTTTTGATCAAATAATTTGTCCAGATGAAACCATATTTTTAACAGAGTCCAGTAGTTTTGCACATACATGGAGTGACAACAGTATGGGCAATGCACTTGAAGTGGTAGATTCAGGTACTTATTCCTTGATTTTGACCAATAGTTTGGGATGTACCAATGAGGATTTCATACATATTGCCTATTATGATGTGGCAGAAACAAAACTTCAAGTAGATATATGTGAAGGTGATTCGTTCTTCGTGGAAGGTGCATTGCAAAATGAAAGTGGTATTTATCACGATACCTTAAATACAATTCATCTTTGTGATAGTGTGATTACTACGCAACTAATAGTGCATTCACCAGATACCAGTTATACAAATGACTATGTTTGTAATGAATCTCAATTGGATACTTTATCCAATGTTTTTACCAATCGTTTTGGTTGTGATAGTCTGGTTTATACTATATTATTGTTGGCTCCCAAAGATTCTACTATTTTTGATGAATATACTTGTGATATTGACAATGAAACTGTTTGGATTGATACCGTTATGAGTCAATACAATTGTGATAGTTTTTTGATTCACAAAATCCATTATGTTCCACCTGATACCACTCAAATAGAAAAAACTACTTGTGATATTACACTTTCGGGCGTTGATATTGTACAACTTAGCAATTATCATAGTTGCGATAGTTTTATCATTACCACAACTAGATATATCCCCCCAGATACGGTCGAAGTAGATCAACCCACTTGTTTTTTAGACGATATTGGTGTTTTTCATGATACACTTTCCAATTTTTATGGTTGTGATAGTTTTGTAACTAGAAATGTGATTTTACAAGACTTATTGTATGAAACAAAGATAGATGATATCACTTGTCCAGGAGAAAATAATGGTCAAATAAGGGTAAATATTAATTTGGGAACACCACCTTATCGATATAGATTGGGTGATGATGCATATCAGTTAGCATCTGTCTTTACGAATCTCGCTCCAGGTGATTACCAATTGACCATTTTGGATGGAAATGGTTGTGAATGGTTGGATAGTATTGCTCTAAGTGAACCTGAATTTATTGATTTTAATGTAGAACTTCCAATTTTACTTCAATATGGAGATAGCATCCATATAAATCCAACTTATTCTGTAGTACTTGATACCTTTTATTGGACTGAGCAAACAGGGATATCCTGTTTAGATTGTATTGATCCTGTCTTGAGTCCAGAGTTTCAAAGTCTATATCAATTAGATTTCATGGTAGGGAATTGTCATGTGACTCGATATCTACCTGTTACCGTTTTTCATGATAGAAATGTATATTTTCCATCTGCTTTTACACCCAATGGAGATGGAGCAAATGACTTTTTTACCATTTTTGCAAGTAAAGAAGTTGAAATGATTGAAGCATTCAATATTTATGATCGATGGGGCAGTTTAGTCTATAAACGCAAAAATTTTACAACGGGAGAAGATAGTAGTGTTCCTTGGGATGGTACTTTTGATGGAAAACCATTGAGTCAAGGTGTATATTCATATTATGTTTTGATTCGGTTTTCAGATGGCAAAAGGGAATTGTTTGAAGGAGATATTACTTTGATGAGGTGATTGCCATTTGTACTTACTTTGAAAAAGTTAAATGAAATTCCTACCTTTGAGAAAAATTAAATGATTGTGTGACAAAATGTGGGAAGGTCGGATAGTGCCGTAGCTACGCTACTTATCTTTTATCCATTGCCCTTTGGGCT
>CAZOHX010000612.1:0-2268 GCA_964579315.1 uncultured Saprospiraceae bacterium | reverse complement strand
ATGAAATCAAATACATGATATGCCGTTCCTGCTCGTTTTGAAGTGTAAAATATTGGTCCTTTAGATGTTAATTTTATCGCTAAAGCAATGAAAATAAGAAAAGGGCTGATTGCAAGTAATGCCAATGATGCAAAAACGATGTCGAATAGCCTCTTGAAAAAGGGAACTTTATAAGTTTGATTTGAAAATTTTTGTTGTGTGTTTTCTAAAATATCTTGCTTGAATTTATTTAAAAACTCAATTCTTCTAATCATAGCATACCAATCGGAATGGAAAGAATAAACATCATCAATTCCATTACTTAATAATTCTTGGGCTTAAATGTTTACCCCGTTAGTATTAATAGCGATTAATGGTAAAACAGGAATGTCTTTGTTGCTAATGATTTGTTTTGAAATGCTAAATTGATTATCAATTAAAAACTGCAAACTAAATAAAATAGCGGCGGGTTTTTCGTCTTTTGAATCAAAATTGTGATTCGTCAACCATTGATAGGTCGAAAAGGCATTGTCAATGACCTTTAATTCGAAACCAATCGATCCATTTTTGTACTTTTTTAATTGGGCATACTCTTTTTCATTAAAACCTACCGCAATAATCTGTCTAAGCTTTGCAACCTTGTGCAAACTTTGACTTACTTTTGTAATCTTTTGTTCAGTTAATTGCATTATTTGTGTATTTGTTTAAGTGCTTTTTTTATTGTGTTTTTTAACTCTGCAGGATTAAAAGGCTTTTTAATAAACCCATCAATCCCTATTTTTTTACATTGTTCAAACTCTGGAGTATCTGCTTTACCTGATAAAATAACTACAGGTATATGCTTATACATGCCACTATTCCTTATATTTGATAAGAAATCTAATCCGTCAAGTTTAGGCATAACCATATCAAGAATGACTAAATCTGGAAATTTGCCATTCCTAAAATAGGCCAATGCCTCTAATCCGTTGCTTCTCGTGATGATCTTAAATTCATCACTAAGCATATTTGATACCACAAGCTGTATAGTCTCATGGTCATCAACAATCATTATTGTCCTTTTGTCATTCATGGGATAGACAATTGTAGTTTTTGTGTTAAAATTTAATACTAGTGTAAATGACACTTTGATAAAATAGTGTAAATCGGTAGGTTTTAGGCAGAGGGGATTTTCATACCTGTCACAAAGTTAGGTTATTTTTTTGGTTTTTCAAAGGTCTGCGTTTCAATTTCGTGTTTTTTTGTAGAAAAATCTATTATTTATAGATTTTCCTTTGGTATTTTTTTACCTTTGTGCGTTGATGGACAAAATAAACACATGACACAAAGCTTTTTTGAACTCCTTTTTTGGGGTGGATTATTTATTGTTCTTTATACCTATGTTGGGTATGGAATAGTATTGTATTTTTTAGTAAAAATTAAACGATTTTTTGCTAAAAAGGTCTCATTATCAAACAAGTATGAACCTGATGTGACTTTTGTAGTGGCGGCTTATAATGAGGCAGGATATATCAAAGATAAAATTCAAAATTGTCTTGATTTTGATTATCCAAAAAATAAAATTCACTTTCTTTTTGTTACAGATGGTTCTTCAGATGAGACTCCAGATTTAATAAAATCTTTTAATTATCCTGAAAATGTTTCTTGGTCTTTACACCATGATGCTGCTAGAAATGGTAAAATTGCGGCCGTTGAAAGGATTATGCCATTTGTGAAAACGCCAATTGTAATCTATACAGATGCCAATACACATGTGAATACGGCTGCTATTAAAATGATTGCAAGGCATTACGAAAATCCGAAAGTAGGAGCAGTTGCAGGAGAAAAACGAATTTCGATGGGGGATAAGGAAGATGCAAGTGCCGCAGGAGAAGGTATGTATTGGAAATATGAATCTAAATTGAAAACTTGGGATTCTGAATTGAATACTGTGGTGGGTGCTGCAGGAGAACTTTTTTCTTTACGTACCAATCTTTACGAACCTGTTTCAAAAGACATGGTGATTGAAGATTTTTTTATGACTTTGCGAATTGCACAAAAAGGTTTTAAAGTTGTTTATGAACCCAAGGCTTTTGCTGTTGAAGCGTCTTCTGCTTCGGTAAAAGAAGAATTAAAACGAAAAATTCGGATTGCAGCAGGTGGTATTCAAGCCATCGTACGGTTAGCTCCATTATTAAATATATTCAAATATGGGCTTTTGAGCTTTCAGTACATTTCTCATCGTGTTTTGCGTTGGACTTTGTCTCCTGTTTCTTTAATTTTGATATTTTTATCCAATATTTATTTGGC
>CAZOHX010000611.1:0-2269 GCA_964579315.1 uncultured Saprospiraceae bacterium | reverse complement strand
ATATAGACAAAAATATTATTTCTTACTTCTCTCCTGTCGTTCTAATCAGTCGTAATCCCCATAGTCCTTTGGCGGATGTAGTTCAACATTGGACTAATCGCTAGGTCTTGCAGACCGCTCATAGTCCTATTTATTCTAAGGCGTTTTCCTTTTAGTTTATTCCATATTCGTCAAATAAGTATTGAATTGCTCTTTCTACTACTTTATCGTCTTCATTTTGTATATCAGTTATTGTATTTTTTATATATATATCTGGGATACTACCAATTCCATCCAAACTTTCTCCATTTGGCAATAAATACATCATAATTGAATAATGATATACCCATCCATTTGGCAGAAACCTAAGCATACTTACATCTGAATAATCACCAGCAGTAGTACTACCGATTTGAGTAACTTTTGGAAATGATTTCATATGTAACGTGAAAATATCCGCAGCACTAACAGTAATTTGATCAGTTAATAATATGACTGGTTTACTATAATTGTTGGCACCAATTGGTTTTGAAAAGAATTTTTTCTTCTCTGTGAAATCAGTATGGTTTGGACCATTTCGTTCTTGAACAGTGTAAATAAAATGCTCGCTATCTGCAAATCTTCCTGCAATTTCTTCTGCATAAATATCTGTACCACCTTCGTTATTTCGTATGTCAAATATTATAGCATCATACGAACCGATCTGATTAAGAATATCATCAAATATATCAGCACTTCCACTTAAATCAATATTTTGCAAATAAATATATCCAATGTTTTTATTTTTTACTTTACCATAAAAATAGCCATCATCACCTGGCACGTTTTCATCTCCATCAAAGTGTACAACATTTTCTAAATATTTTGATTGAAGTAGTTCTATGCTAAATTCTTGTTCAACAACATCATTCCCTTCTGAACCTGACCAAAAAAATAAATCTTCCTTATTGGGGGTACGAGAAATTCCAGTATGACTATCATCTAAATATGTTACCATTTCTTTAAAAATGTTCCATAATTCATCATCTGTAGTTGATGAATTAACCTGCGGACGATATTGATTATAAATATTATCCCAATCCCAATTTCGGGCTTCAAATAATCCATAGTGCTTATCAAAATCATTCCAAAATAGTTCAAAATTATTTTCTGGGTTATTGATTTCATCTTCTCCTAAAAACATTTTTTCGCACGAAATGAAGGTAATTAGGATTGTTAATATAATTGTAGTTTTTTTTACCATTGTTCAAAATTTAAATTGTATACCAACAGTAATACTATTATCTATATTTTTATTGATATCGTTCCATTTAGTTTTATAATAATGAAAATTATTACTAACTAATAAATTCCACTTATTATTTAATGTGTATTTATAAGATAGTCCTAAATCTAAACCGAAAAATTCATTTAATGAGGTAAATTTTCCGTTAGTGATAATTTTGAAATAATTATTTTCATTTTCTGCAAGAAATTTGTCAATTCCAGAGTATGGTGGTCTAACCAATAAGCCGAAAATTGGCAAACCAACAGAAGCGTTTAGGCTATGCTTATTACTGTATTCGTAATTCAGTTTTCCAATAATATCAATACTATGTAAGCCAAAAAATGAAAATGAACTTGTTCCATCATAAAATATCATACTTAAATAAGTTTTGTATTGACTACCTACATAAAAATTCACTTTAGAAGTTGTTTTTTTAATATTTTTTAGATAACCTATTTTAATACTTCCTAAAACTCTATTTGATTTAAATAAATCTGACGCGTTCGTTTTTAAAACTCCTGAATTAAAATTAAGTGAAGAAAAAAACAGGTTTGATTTTTTTGTTTTTCGAATGTAACCAAATTTGATATCAAAAGAGTTCCCTAAGTAATTTAAAGGTGAAAAATTAATATCCTTAAAGCAAGTCCTATTTGTACCCACTTCTAAATTGAATGAATTTTTATAAATAGTATCTTTCTGTCCAAAAACAAATGAACTAATTAATGTAAACATCAAAAAAAATAAAGACTTTTGTTTCATACTATATATTAATTTGCGTCAATCAATTGTCCGTTATCAGAAGTATTAACAATAATTTGAGGAAACCCTTTATAGTATAATTTTGAGTCATCATATATTTCGGCTTGTAAAGTATCGGAGCAAAAAATATTTATTTTTGCATCATCAAAATCTTTAATATTACATTTTTTCGTATTAAATCCAAAACCGTCTAATATAGAACCATCAGAAACAGTTGCAATAAATTGATTAGTTGATCCTGTTATTGTAAGTTTACTATTATCA
>CAZOHX010000610.1:0-2276 GCA_964579315.1 uncultured Saprospiraceae bacterium | reverse complement strand
CCCACACCTCATCCCCATTTTTCAACAACCCATCCCTCCCAATTTCATACCCACCAAAATTCCCCTCATATTTGAAGTATGAAAAATATAAATCACAACATCCATCTATTTTCTATCCTTTTGTCATTCCTAATGAGTACAATAGGATATGCACAAACCACCATTTCGGGTAGCATCACAGACAATCACGGCAATCCATTGGGTTTTGCGAATGTGTTTATCGAAAACACCTTTGACGGTACGAGCTCAAATGATGATGGCACTTTCTCTTTTACTACCCATGCAACGGGAAATCAAGTCTTGGTGGCGGATTTTCTAGGGTATGAACAAAGCAAACAATCTATCATGATTGAAGGTGCAGCTATCCATATTGATTTTGTATTGAAGGAAATGTTCAATAAATTGAAAGCGGTGACGGTGACGGCTGGGGCATTTGAAGCGAGTGATGAAAAGAAGGCTTCTGTCTTAAAACCCTTGGATATTGTGACTACTGCAGGAGCAATGGGCGATATTAGCAATGCGTTGCAAACGCTTCCTGGCACTACCACAGTGGGAGAATCGGGTCGCTTATTTGTACGTGGGGGCAGTTCTGATGAAACACAGACCTATATTGATGGGATGCACGTACCTGTTGCCTACACGAGTGGTGCACCTAATCTTGCGGTACGGGGAAGATTTAACCCGTTTATGTTCAAAGGGACTATTTTTAATACAGGAGGATATTCTGCGGAGTATGGTCAGGCGTTGTCTTCGGTTTTGTTGTTGAATACCAATGATTTTGAAGTAAAAGAGCGTATTGATATCTCATTGATGACCATCGGGGCGGGGCTATCGGGTACGAAAATTTGGGATAAAACAGCCATTACGGCTTCCTTGGATTATACCAACTTGACCCCTGATTTTCAGATTGTAAAACCTAGATTTGAAATTACAAATCCTTGGGGATCTATCAATGGAGCTATCAATTTAAGACAAAAAACGGGTAAAACGGGAATGTTTAAATTGTATGCTACTAAAAATAATTCTAAATCGGGGTTTGAAGTTTTTGATTTTCATACAACGGATCATACAAATACTTTTGATGCTAAAAATGATAATCTTTTTATCAATGGATCTTGGAAAGGGACTTTGAATGATAAATGGTTGCTCAATACGGGGATTTCTTATACCAAAGATATAAATGATAATCGCTTTGGAGCAAAGGATTTATCTAATGATTTTTCAGAATTGCATTACAAAATAAATGCGTCTTACTTTATGGATCCTAAAATTACTATAAAAATGGGGGGCGAACAGTTTCATGCTTCAAATCATGAGATGATCTATGATAAAACAATAAATGACGATATTTCAGCGGGTTTTACGGAAGCAAATATCTACTTATCTCAAAAATTGGTGTTGCGTGCAGGTGGACGTGTGGAATATGTGTCTTCGCTAGATAAGATCAATTGGTCACCAAGATTTTCAACGGCATATAAAGTCAATGATCAGAGTCAGTTTTCGTTTGCTGCTGGAAAATTCTACCAAAATCCAATGGATAAATATCGGTTTCAAACAACAAATTTAGATTTTGAAAGTGCTAATCATTATATTTTAAATTATCAAATTGAGAAAAATAAAAAATTGCTTAGAACGGAGATTTACTACAAATCTTATCATAATCTTTTGAAATTTGACCATCCTTATGATATTAAAACCTATCGTCAAAACGGGAATGGGTACGCCACAGGATTGGATGTATTTTATAGAGATATGACTTCGATTAAAAATTCTAAATTCTGGATTTCTTACTCTTATTTGAATTCAAAACGGGATTATCTGGATTTTCCAAATCAAGCGACTCCTAGTTTTGTGGCAAAACATCATGTTTCATTGGTTTACAAATATTGGATAAGCAAAATTAATTCTTATATCAGTACTACGCTTTCGGCTTCTAGCCCGAGACCTTATAATAATCCGAATGAATCTACCTTCAATAATGGTAAAACTAAGGCATATAAAACAGTCAATTTGAGTTGGAGTTATCTCCCAAAACCTAATATTGTCATTTATGCTGCTGCAACGAATATCTTGAATTTCAAAAATAGTTTCGGTTATCAATTTTCGAGTATTCCTAATCAAAATGGTCATTTTGATAGTCATGAGATACTGCCATCTGCGGATCAGTTTTTCTTTTTGGGGTGTTTCATTACGCTTTCTAGAACGGGGGCTAATCAGTTGGATAAGCTTAATTAGGAATTACGAATTAGGAATTACGAATTAGGAATTACGAATTA
>CAZOHX010000609.1:0-2278 GCA_964579315.1 uncultured Saprospiraceae bacterium | reverse complement strand
GACCAAGCTCACCTGCCGCTATGAAGCGCCAGCGGAATAGCGGTCAGGTGGAGCGATTTGTTGGCAGACATATTACAATAACTATATTTAATTGTCTGAAGTTAACTCTTTCATTTTAAAGAATTCATCTAAAAGTGGCTTAAACACTTCATAAAATTTCACCATTCTCTCTTTGCCCCACTTCAGATTTTCCTCGTCGAAATTGCCACTATCCCTTTTTATATAAATTTGTGCCCATTTGCTTCCCCATTTTTCATCAAATATCAATTCATCATATGGGAATTCTGCTTCAAGTTTCTCTTTTAGAGAGAGAAAGTACTCAATCAATTTTTTATTATCTTCATATTTTGGGTGTTCGAAGTGTATGGCAACGTAAAAACCTTCGGTAGGCCTTCTTCTGAAATACCACTCAAAATGAATATAACTATAACCAGCGGGTAAACCTAACCATGAATCTTTTGTAGCACTTCGCTTTGTAACATCTGGCTTCACTCTTTTGAATTCTTCTAAAAGTTTCGTCCAGAATTCATAATATTCCTTTTGACGTTTAGTAAGTTCAGAAGTTAGCTTTTTTTTCTGTTCTACCTGAATTATATAATCTTTTGCTTCTGGTAAAGGAACTATTACCTCAGGTTTAATAGCTATATTTTCATCAATCCTGTATGGCACTAATTTTATGCATGTGATATCTATGCCATTATCTCTTAACCATAAAACCGCTGATAAAGTTTCTTCTCTAAAATCATTTGCTACAAGTATTATTCTAGGCTTATTATCAAAATCAGAAAAATCAGGATTGATAATAAATTCCATTAGTTCGTTTTGAATTTCTTCATTTGAAACATTTTTTCCATATTTTGACCTTTTATAATCAGCCATCATAACAATGATCTGCTCCAAATTTACATTAGAACAATAAGCTGCATAATGAATAGCTTGAAGATCAACAAACTTATCTGCTACATCTCTTTTTAACTCAATAACCACAAGCTTTCCATTTTTATCTATTGATAAGATATCTAATCTATCTTTAGTTTTGTCAAACTTGTCGTATTCTGTTGTAACAATAAGCAAATCTTCTCCCAAAACTTCAGGATATTCCAAAATCCATTCTTCTACATGCTTTCTTTCCCATATTCCTAAATCAGAAAATTTTGATTCCTCTATAACGTCTTTAACTTTTTTGTCCTTTCCTACTATCAAGATCATTTCATATTTCCTTTCATTAAGGCAAATTCCACAACTAATGCTTACAATATACTGCCAACGATAAAGCTCACCTGCCGCTATGAAGCGCCTGTCTGCCGACAGGCAGGCCAGCGGAATAGTGGTCAGGTGGAGCGTCTTGTTATGCGGACGAAAATTAATCATCTTTTGACATCTGATAACCACAGTATTGGCAAACGCCACTATAATCTACACTCTCAACTATACCTTCTGAATCTGCATTTATAAGTAATTGTTCTAAATCAATATTTGTATCAGGCCAGCCATAATAGTCTAGTACAGCTTCAGCAGCTTGTTCGGGTCTAAGAATATCAGATCCACACCGATAACAACTTTGAATTCCACCTAATTCTGCTAGCGCTTCCTTAGGGATTACTCCCGATTGGAGCATCTGTATAAATTCATCTAAAGTTTCAGGCATTTCCAAAAGAGCTTCTCTACGCGCAGTTGCTACTATCTCATCCCATTCTTGTTGAATTCGACTTCTTACAGTTTTTATGCCTATTGAGATAGACGCCTCGGTGGCGACCACGGCACTAAAGATTGCCCACTCTGAATCCTCTAATGGAAATCTTCTTATTTTTACTGCTAATTTATTTAACATATTCCGTAATTTTTCATCATTTAATAATTTGCGCACATCTCCTATTGTTTCTGCTTCAGCTTCGTATAATGTTTGAATCCAATCAACAAGTGTCCATTCAAAAATATCCTTTCCGAATTTATGCTTATAAAGCAATGCCAGTCTCTGTGGAGAAATTGCATCTGAATCTTGAATCTCATCTGCTTGAGGTGGACACTTATTAAGTTCATCTCTTATTAGTTGAGCAATATCATCAATGGCAGATAGTTGAATTGAAAGTGCCCGGGCCAACTTCTGAATATTCTGAGGTGCGTACTTACCATAAAGATCTTCACGGGATAATCTAGCCCAGGTATCTTGTGCCAGGGTTCTTATTTGGAGTTCGCAGGGTAGAGGTTTCTCTTCCGTTTGAGAAATATCACGAAATAATGTTCGGACATGCTTTGCTCTGTATCCAGTTGTAGAAGG
>CAZOHX010000608.1:0-2289 GCA_964579315.1 uncultured Saprospiraceae bacterium | reverse complement strand
TGCGTTCAAAGGGTGTCCTGACACAGACATGGATGGCATTGCGGATAATGAAGATGAATGTCCAACGGAAGCAGGAAAGAAATCTGCAAATGGATGTCCTGATGATGATGCAGATGGAGTTCCCAATAGTGCAGATGATTGCCCTGATGTAGCAGGAGATCTCAATGGCTGTCCAGATACTGATGGAGATGGCTATATTGATGCAGAAGATAAATGTCCGACCTTGGCAGGTAAATTGGATGGATGTCCCGATTCTGATGGAGATGGCGTAGCAGATAATATTGATAAATGTCCAGAAAAAGCAGGGCTTTTGAAGATGAATGGTTGTCCAGATAGCGACAACGACGGGCTGGCAGATAATCAAGATAGTTGTCCCAATCAAGCTGGAGATATAAACAATGGAGGTTGTCCAGGATTGAAAACAGAAGAAAAAGCAGTATTGAAACATGCGATGAGTGCCGTTCAATTTGAAACTGGGAGTGATCAATTGTTGTCCAAATCATTACCTATCTTAGATCAAATCGTGGATTTAATGAACAAATATAGTTATTATAATTTAGTAATTAGTGGACATACCGACAATGTGGGTTCTGCTGAGAATAATCAAAAATTGTCTGAAAAACGTGCCAAAGCTTGTCTAAATTATATTGCATCTCATGGAATTGATAAATACCGTATGAGCTACAATGGTTATGGGGAAGAACGCCCCATTGCGGATAATGGAACAGCAAGTGGACGAGAATTGAATCGTCGTACTGAGTTTGAGTTTTTGGTGAAATAGTTTAGACTAAAACAAAAGGCGGAATCATTTATCCAATAAAAAGGCTTTCTGAATAATCAGAAAGCCTTTTTATCGGTCGCATCTTGCTTTTTGTAGAATATCTTTTGGAAATTTCAATATATTATAGATATTTACAATAATTATTAATCAAATCGAGAATCATGAAAAATATTGGTGTAAAATATGGTGTATATGCAGGAATTATTGCTATCGTCATTGAATTATTGACTTATCTCATGGGACCATCCATTTATTTTCATTGGTCAAAAGGCATATTGGGATTTATTATCCTCGTTGCAGCTATGGCCATGGCAGGAAAGGCTTTTAAAGAGAGTAATGGGGGATATGCGACTTGGAAAGAATTATTGACACCTACCTTTGTCGTAGGAATCGTGTCTAGTATTATCAGTACAATATTTCAATTTTTGATGTTTAATGTAATTGATACATCACTGGCAAGTGCTCAGAAAGAAGCTGTTATTTCTACAATGGAAGGATATGCAGATGTGATTGGTGAAGAAGGAATGGAAAAGTTTATGGATAACTTGGAGTCACAAACTTTTGGTCTCGGACCTGCACAGGTTTTACAAACCATTTTAGTTTTAATTATTTTTAGTTTTATCATCGCTGCAATTGTTTCTGCCATCCAAAAACGAAACAGAGCCGAGAATGAAATCGTTTAGATATTTATGGATATATCGATTGTAGTACCACTATTAAATGAAGACGAATCTTTAGCAGAGTTGACTGCTTGGATAAGAAAGGTAGTGGATGAACATAATTTCTCTTACGAAATAATCATGGTGGATGATGGGAGTACCGACAATTCTTGGAAACTGATTCAAGAATTAAGACAGTCTAATCCCAATATTAAAGGTATTAAGTTTAGGCGTAATTACGGTAAATCTGCCGCATTGAATATCGCTTTTGAAGTGGCAAAAGGAGATGTCGTGATTACAATGGATGCGGATTTACAAGATAGTCCTGATGAGATTCCAGGCTTATTTGAAATGATTACCAAGGAAGATTTTGACTTGGTATCTGGATGGAAGAAAAAACGATATGATCCATTATCCAAAACAATTCCTACAAAATTATTTAATGCAACTACTCGTTTGATAAGCGGTCTTAGTTTGCATGATATGAATTGTGGACTCAAAGCGTATAAAAATGAAGTCGTCAAAAACATTGAAGTTTACGGCGAAATGCATCGCTATATTCCTGTCATTGCAAAATGGGCTGGCTTTCAGAAAATCGGTGAAAAGGTGGTGATACACCAAGCTAGAAAATATGGTGTCACTAAATTTGGGGGTCTTTCGAGATTTATCAATGGTTTTTTGGATTTATTATCTATTACTTTTGTCGGCAAATTTGGAAAACGACCCATGCATATTTTGGGTGGTTTGGGTACTCTGTTTTTTACTATTGGCTTCGGAGTATTGCTATTTCTATCCATTTCTAAATTCTTTTGGCATGGAGATGGAATGACGGAGCGACCCTTATTTTAT
>CAZOHX010000607.1:0-2290 GCA_964579315.1 uncultured Saprospiraceae bacterium | reverse complement strand
TATTTGTATATCATCAGTGGTTATTTTCCAGGTAAACAAGATCATCCGTTTACAAAACATGGGGATCTTACTTTATTGAGGTAAATTATTAGGCATGATTTTCTCATTGATTATTGGATTGAGAACTCTCTTCTAGTTTTAAAAACTAGTAGAGAGTTCAAGCAAGTCATTGTCAATGAGATATTTTTGTACTAAAACGGTGTCATAGGAGTGAATTATGATTTTAAAAGGGTAATTATTAAGGTTGGAACCAATGTCTTGACAGATATGGACGGACTGATTGATAATGATATTATTGCAAATATTGTCCAACAAATATTGGTATTGAAATCCCATGGGATTGAAGTGGTTTTGGTATCTTCTGGGGCGGTTGGAGCTGGAAAAGCAATTAAAAAATTGCCAGAAAAATTGCATCCTGTTACCAAACGGCAAGTTTATGCTGCCATAGGACAAATTGCATTGGTCAATACCTATAATCAATTTTTGCAAAAAAAGCAGGTGTATTCGGCACAAGTTTTAGCTACCAAAGAAGATTTTCGGGATAGAGTACATTATGTCAATATGAAACAGTGTCTTTTATCGCTTTTGAGAGATGATATTTTACCCATAGTCAATGAAAATGATGTCATTTCTATTTCTGAATTGATGTTTACGGATAATGATGAATTGTCAAGTCTTTTGGCTGCAATGGTCAATGCGGATGCCTTGATTATCTTGTCCAATATTGATGGAGTTTATAAAAAAGTAGATGGGAATCATGAAGTAATTCCTACTATTTTACACAATGATAAAGCGGTGTTTCGACATATCCAATCTTCTAAATCTAGTTTTGGTAGGGGCGGAATGGTCACTAAACTCAATATGTGTCAGAAAACGGCTTCTTTAGGCATAAATTGTTTTATTGCCAATGGTAAACGACCCAATATTCTAATGGATATTTTGGTTAAAAAAGGGAACTACACGCACTTTCCTGCGGCTCATAAAAAATCTAATCTAAAAAAATGGATGGCGCATACCCAAACGGAAACTAAAGGTGCAATTTTTATAAATGAAGGAGCTGAAATGACTTTGAAAAATCAAGAAAAAACAGCTAGTTTATTGCCCATTGGTATTACAAAAATAGATGGGAGTTTTCAAAAAGGGGATATGATTGAAATCAAATCTATGTCTGGTACTGTTATTGGATATGGAATAGCAAAATATAGTTCGGCAACAGCCATTTCTTATATCGGAAAGCGTGGAAAACGTCCAGTCATTCATTATGATTATTTATTTGTAGTTTGATGAATGTAAAACTCAAAAATTGAGAAATGTTGGGTAAGATTTGTCACAAAAAACAAAAATAAAATATGAAAGAAGAAATATTTGCATCTCTAAAAGCTTTGCAAGATCAAAATAGAGCATTAGTCAATCTAACGGATGATGAAATAAATCAAGTTTTAATGGATTTGGCAAATGAAACTATTTCGAGAACGGATGAAATTTTAGCTTCTAATCAAAAGGATTTAGAGCTAATGGATATCCATAATCCAAAATATGACCGACTACTTTTAAATGAAGATAGAATAGTTGGAATCGCCAACGATATTCGTAAGGTAGCTACTTTAAAAAGCCCTTTAAGAAGAGTTTTAGAAGAACGTACCCTTGAAAATGGATTACACCTAAAGAAATTGGCTGTTCCATTGGGTATAATAGGTATAGTTTATGAATCCAGACCCAATGTGACTTTTGATGTATTTGCACTTTGTTTTAAATCTGGAAATTCTTGTGTCTTGAAAGGTAGTCGAGATGCTCATTTCTCCAATATTTGTATTGTAAATATCATCCAAGATGTACTAAAACGAAATAATATTCCGAAATCAGTATATCTAGCTCCAAGTGAAAGGGCATCTTTGAAATATATTTTAGAAGCAGATGGTTTGATTGATATGATAATTCCTCGTGGCGGAACGGGATTGATTCAATTTGTTCGTGCTCATTCAAAAGTGCCCGTGATTGAAACTGGGGCTGGAATTGTCCACACCTACATCGATAAATCTGCTGATTTAGAAAAAGCTAGGCGTATTATTAAAAATGCAAAAACACGTCGTGTAAGTGTGTGTAATGCATTGGATACTTTATTGATTCATACTGATTTATTGGATAAATTACCCGATTTGGTTGCAGGGTTGGATAAAAATGCTCATTTGGAAATATATGCGGATGGGTTGGCTTATCAAATGCTTTTTTCAAAGTATGATTTATTACAGCAAGCGGATGCAGATAGTTTTGGTACTGAATTTTTATCTAT
>CAZOHX010000606.1:0-2295 GCA_964579315.1 uncultured Saprospiraceae bacterium | reverse complement strand
ATGCAATATTCATTAAAAATCTGCTCTTTCTGACAATTATTGCTGTTGTAAATTGCTGCAAGTCCTTGCATAATCGTATCTTGATAAGTTTGGTCTATTTCAATTTGTGACAACTCAGGAGCATTTAAATCTTTCATTCTTTTTAGTGCTAAATCTTTTACATCATTGTCATAATAATCGACTAATACTTGTGGTACGGTGCAATTTTGTGCATTTGTAAGATTAGAAAAGAAAAGAACGGATAAAAATAGTAAAATACGTGTCATTTTGGAAATGTTTTGAGATTGTAAAATATAGATTAAACAATTTATGGGAGAATAAGGTAACAAGTTACAGTATTTTTGTTATAAAGTCAATAACAGAACTTAAAAATTATATTTTGATAATAAACCACTAATTAAACATAAACTAATAACCCATATTTGCGTAGCAAATAAAAATAACCAAAAATCTAAAAAATAACCATTTATGAAAATTAAAATCACCATCATCCTACTTTTTACGATATCTCTAGCTTTTGGTCAAATAGAAAGACCTGTGGGAATCAATTTAACATCTATAAATGATTATTCACGAGAATTTGTTTTTACAGATGCATTTCAACAATGCCGTCCTTGGATTTCTCATGATAATGTAGATGGGGCAGATTGGAATAGTGAAGTAGAAATTCCTGTAAATAGACAGGGATTTCCATTGGAATTGCCGTATGATGATGGGATTCATCCTCCACAAATTGTGAGAACACTTTTTTTGACAGAATTGGAAGGTCATAATGAAGGGGGAAATTATAGAATGATTATCAAGGGAAAAGGGCAAGTCTTTCTTTGGGGAGCTGCTCATGGAACTTACAAAACACCATTGGATACACTCGTAAATGTGGACAATACGGCTGGTGCAGTTTTTATGGAATTAGAGATTTCAGATAAAAATAATCCAATCAATGACATCAAATTTATTTATCCAAAATATGCTCAATCTTTTCAAAATCAAAAATATACTACAGAATTTCTTGATTTTATAGATGATTTTCAATGTATTCGCTTGATGGATTGGTTACAGACCAATAATTCTCTAAATGAAAATTGGGAAGATAGAACTCCTTTTGATAATTATACTCAAGGGGTAGATAACGGAGTTTCCTGGGAGACAATTATTGAAATTTGTAATTTAAAGCAAAAAGATGCTTGGATAAATATTCCTCACAGAGCAACGGATGATTATATTATGAAATTGGCTCAGTTATTCAAAGATAATCTCAATCCCAATCTCAATATTTATTTGGAATATAGCAATGAAGTTTGGAATGGTATTTTTGAACAGAATTACTATGCAGCAGAAAAGGGAGCTGAATTGGGTTATACGGGCGAGCCTTGGGAACGAACATGGAAATATACAGCTAAAAGATCAGCAGATATTTTTTATATTTTTGAAAATGTTTTTGGAAATTCAAACCGATTTGTGAAGATAATTCCAACTCAAATGGTACCTTATATCGCAGAAAAATTAATTGAGCATTTTAATGATGCTTTTTACAATCCACATGGGGTAACAGCCGATGTAGTGGCTATGGCTCCTTATTTTGGTGGTGGTTTAGGGGATGAATTGGGAAATAATGGCAGTTACAGTACGATTTCGGTGGATGAAATACTGGATAAGACTGCGGCGGCTGCTACTCAAGCTATACAGGATGCTTTGGATATTAAATCTGTAGCATTAAAGCATAATTTAAAAATCATAGCCTATGAGGGGGGACAACATTTAGTAGCCTATGGTGAAAATGGAAATTTGGATATTTTAACTCAAAAATTAAATGATGCCAACCGAAATCCTCGTATGAAAGATATCTATTGTGATTATTTTGACCAATGGTATGATACTGTTAAGGGGGATATGTTTGCTGTTTTTTCTTCTCATGGTAGATACAGTCGCTATGGAAGTTGGGGAATCAAGGAATACATGGATGACTTGGATGCTCCAAAATACAAAGCTATTTTGGACTGTGTAGTTTCTGAAAATATGACATCAACAACTCAAGTTGATGGAATAAAGGCTTTTGCTTTTCCAAATCCTAGTGTAGATGGGGTATTTTATGTGCATCACGAATTGGGCGACCCTAAAATTGTGATTGTAGATGTATTGGGGAATGTGGTGCCATTTGAAAAGGAGATAATGAGCAACCATGTTTTGAAACTTAAAATCAATAGTACTGGAATTAATTTTATAAAGATGATTGCTTATGAGAATGCGGTTACTTTGAAAATTGAAATTCAAAACAGGTAAATATTTCTTGTTTTA
>CAZOHX010000605.1:0-2301 GCA_964579315.1 uncultured Saprospiraceae bacterium | reverse complement strand
ATGTACAAGATTATAGCATCAGGATTGGGAACGGGTTATTCTAGGTTTGCACCAGGAACAGCGGGTTCGATATTAGGTATTTTATTATGGTATATTTTTCATTTTGCTTTAAATACTTATGGTATCAATGGATTGACAACTCAATTTATCAATCTAGCAGCTATAATCTTGGTACTTTTTGTAGGCGTATTTGCCATAAAAATAGTTCATCAAGATTGGGAGCATGATGCATCAAAAATTGTAATTGATGAAATTGTAGGGGTATGGATTGCTGCCTTGTTTATCCCCTTTGAATGGACATATTATTTATATGCCTTCGTGATATTCAGATTTTTTGATATTTTAAAACCATTATTCATAAAGAAAGTCGATGCACTGCCAGGAGATTGGAGTGTGATGTTGGATGATGTGTTGGCAGGGGTTTATAGTTTGATTGCTTTGCAGGTTTTGATTTATACCATTTTGTAGTCGGATTTGGTGGTCAAAATGTTAATTTTTACATTTATCTTGTAATATATTTTAATTTGTTATATTGTTTTTGTAGATTAGCGGAGAACTCTTGCAAGATTCAAATTTACAGTCTGGATTCTATATTATTTCTTCAAAACAAAATAACTTTAATCCAATAAAATTCATTGTACAACATTAATATATCCAAGAAAACTAGACCAAAGGAGAAATCTCCTTTGGTCTTTTACAATATCTAATTAATTATGAAGCAACATTTATCAATAATACTAATACTTATTCCAAGTCTTCTTTTCTCACAAAAATACGACTATCAATGGCCCTTTGGATATCTAGATAGTCTCCCCATTAATTTTGGTGTAAGTATCCTAGATTTTAATAAAGATAATGTTGTAGTATATCCTTATGGAGGAGTTGATTTTCGAGTAGGAGATGCTGGAGGGAGTACAATATGTGATTCAAAAGGGCAACTTCTGATGATGACGGATAATTGTAGAGTATTAGATAGAGATTTTAATTTAGTTGAAGGAAGTGACACTTTAACTCCAGGGATTACTCATGACCAATTTTGCCCAAGTAGATATCCTGGATACCAATCTTCTTTATTTGTTCCAGAATTATCCAATGATTCAACTTATTATTTAATTCATAAAGATGCAGATTTTTGGCCCGAAAAAAATTGGATTGTCGCTAGAAATATGTATTTATCAAAATTTGTCGTTAAAGAAAATGGAAAAATTTATTTGAAGGAGAAAAAAAAGCTTTATAACCAAAATATGAGACCCGGTGATATCACATCTATTGTAAACAAAAAAAAAACAAAATGGTGGGTTTTTACAATATTATACCAATCTAATAAATTTATATTTTGGGAAATAGGTGAAAATAAAATTATAAAAAAAGAAATACAAATTACTGGTCCCAAAATGCTACGCCCAGATGAAGGAATAAATGCAACTTTTTCACCAAATGGAAAAATGCTTGCCATAAATAATGTGAAATTAGGAATTTTGTTATATGACTTCAACAATGAAACAGGGGATATTAATTTTCGCACCAACATTAAATATCCACACATGAAACATCTTGGTTCTCTTTGTTTCTCCCCCAACTCTAGATTTATATACGCAACAGCCCCAGAAGACTTATATCAAATAGATTTAGAAGATGACAATAAAGTGGAACATGTCGGACACTATTGGGGATTTGATAGTCATGGATGGCCCGTTGGACTATTAGGGAATATGTATATCGGACCAGATTGTAGAATTTATTTTGGATCAGGTGGCACAGCGATTGCTATCCATACCATTCTCGAACCTGATAAAAAGGGTATCGCATGTACATTCGTAGCAAAAGCAATTCTACCACCCACCACACTATCTCATAATTTCGCAAATCAGCCTATGTACCGTGCTCTTACAGGTTGCGAATACAACATTGGTTGGCCTTTTTCGACAGACCTCAAAGATTTACCAACTACACCTAGTGATATTCTAGTATATCCAAATCCAGCACAGGATAAAATTAATATCATGTTCGATGAACCGCAAAAAAAACTTGACATCACAATTTATAACAGTATTGGAACTATCGTTTTAAATAAAAGTATAGATTTTTCATCTCAATCTTATACTGTTAATTTAGAAGGCATTCCAAATGGAGTTTATTTTTTAACTTCAAATAAACGAGGTTTCGAACCAGTCAAATTTATTATTCAAAATTAAAATAATTGTTTACTAAACTTTTCAAGTTTGGTAAACATTGGCTTTGGCTCAGTATTCTGCTATTCAAACGTTTACCAAACTAAAAAAAGTTTGGTAAACGAGTTTT
>CAZOHX010000604.1:0-2306 GCA_964579315.1 uncultured Saprospiraceae bacterium | reverse complement strand
ATTTGAGTGCGTGACAAAATGTGGGAATCCATACCATTTGGTAGGCAGGATCGGATAGTGCCGCAGCTACGCTGCTATTTTTCTATTCATTGCCCGTTGGGCTATGGATAGTGTCGTGGCTTTGCCACTTTTTAGCTTAGTGTGGCAATAGAATATTGTAAAACCAAAATCTCCCACTACTATGTCACGCACTCATAAATTTTTATTTGTAACCCCTTACTTTTCTTACTGCCTTATATGACCTCAAAAAAATATTTTTATACGTTTACTAGATATTTATTTCTTTATAGTCATAAAGTAGTATTAAGTGGACATAAACCAACAAATAGCATTCATCTACATAGTTGTTTTGTTAATTGAAAATCCAATTTGGCTACAAAAAAAACGAAAAACTAATTTATAAATACAAACAGAAAACAATCTATTCTGCCCTATTATTTATTATTAATATAAACTTCTTCATCTTTATATTTAGAAGGACATTTGAGCAACATATCTGTTGCGAAGAAATCATCGCCTTTTATTTTTCCAGTAAGCACAATTTGCTCTGACATTTCAAAGTCTCTAGGCTTTTCTTGGTGCATGACTACCTTCTTTTCTACACCATCCGCATCCTTAATGTAAAAAGAAAAGAAATTGGCATCTTTTTCTGGATTATAGACCATAGGTTTGTCCTTGGAAAGCTGACCTACAACTTTTACCTGACTACCTGTTTTTGCGGCTTCTGCAAAATTAGAATAAGTAGTCATTTCATCTGCTGCCATGGTGAGCATAGCAATAGCCCCTACCACCATTATTAAAGCTACAACATATATTTTCTTCATGATATATTATTTTAAGTTTTTTCAATCTATACAAAAATACAAAACTCCTAGTTATTAAACTCATTTTTACAAAGATTATTATTACTTTTGAACTCTATTAAAAATCATCTATGGCAATTGTTCTATTACAAAATGGCACTATTTTTCAAAAAGATCGCAAAATCCTTGAAAAAATAAATATTTCTATCGAACAAGGGGAATTTGTTTATTTAATAGGTAAAACGGGCAGTGGTAAGTCATCTTTATTAAAAATATTATATGGTGCTTTAGCTTTAAAGCAAGGAACGGCTACAGTAAACGGTTTTTCTCTATTCGATATCAAACGTAAACAAATTTTGGCATTGAGAAGAACTTTGGGTATTGTTTTTCAAGATTTTAAATTATTAATGGATAGAAATGTGTATGAAAATTTATCTTTTGTACTAAAAGCTACAGGTTGGAAAAATGAATCCGACATTCAAAATAGAATCAAAGAAGTATTATCTCAAGTGAGTATGCTTGAATATTTGGAGCAAATGCCACATAGATTATCAGGTGGAGAACAACAAAGAGTAGTGATTGCACGTGCCTTACTCAACAGTCCCAAGCTCATTTTAGCGGATGAGCCTACGGGTAATCTAGATCCTGAAACGGCAAATGAAATTATTAAATTGCTACTTGATTTAAATCAAAAAGAGCAAGTTGCCATTCTATTTGCCACCCATAATTACCGTTTGATAGAACAATTTCCTAAACGCATCTTAGAATGCAAAAATGGAAAAATTACTGAACGAAAAGCACTAGTTTAATGAAAAAGTTATTTTTATGGGGAATTCTATTTGGAATTTCAATAAGTTCTAATGCACAAAATTCTACCATGTATTTTGGAGCAGAGTTTGCACCTGTGATGAGTAGTCATATTCCCAATTCAAAATCTTTCATCTATAAATTTGCACTATTTTTCACACATCAAAAAAGTGAACAATGGTCATATTCCGCTGGCATAGGATTTGCAGACTTTGGTAAACAAAATACCATTACACTTGATGAATTCAATGTAAAAATTACCAATGATCAATTAACTTTAAAAGCTTACAGAAAAGGCTCTTTTAAATACCAATATCTGTATTTCCCCCTAAATATCAACTTTCATATTCATAATTTAAAATTATTAGGCGGTATTCATCCCTATTTCTTTTATCAAAATGAAGCACCAATTTCCAATAATTATGAGTTTCATACAGAAATACTCAATCCCATTTCAAAGGAACAACTAAATCCATTAAATTTTGTGCTAAATTTAGGCGTAGAATATGATATTCCGTTTGGAAATAACTGGAAAATACTTATCAAATCTACTGGTGATTATTTTCTAATTCCTTTTTACAAAACCGAAAATCATTTATATCTCAGACCATTTAGCTTTGGAATGACCATTGGAGTAAAAAAACAATTATCAATAGGCAATAAAAAAATAGAAACAAATGCAAAATAAATATACAA
>CAZOHX010000603.1:0-2317 GCA_964579315.1 uncultured Saprospiraceae bacterium | reverse complement strand
GTCCAATAGGAATTGAGAATTAGGAATGAAGAATTGCCTAATTTTACACAATTGTAAATCGCAAAGTGGCAAAGCCACGACCCTATCCCTAGCCCAAAGGGCGACGGGGATATAAATAAGCAGCGTAGCTGCGGCACTATCCGATATGATTGTGCAACAAATTTGGGGTAATATACCTTTATCTCATTAAAGTTTATAACATTGATTAGGCATTCAACCCTTATCAGGGTTGTGACACATATGTTATTTAAACACAGTATTTCATACCGTGTTATTGATATTTATCCCCTTTGGGCCCTTTGGGGATCTTTATTGACAATGAATCTAGCCCTATATCCCTGAAAAGGGATAAATATGAATAACTTTGGATGAAATCCAAAGAAAGTAGGAATACAATCTCAGACCCCGAAGTGGGTCAAATATTATTCATGCAAATGCCATGGATAAGTGAAATACACCCAAATAAGATGACATAATTTCTTTGCAAAAAAAAAGAATGTTAATTTTTTGTAAATATAAGTAATGTTTCATGTTTGTAAGTATCTAATCTTAAATAGAATTACTGAGTCATTTGAGAAAGGGAAGAATCAAAAAGATTTAAATTTATTGACATTGGATGCAAAAGGTCTTATCTTTATAACAATTGAAACCGAGCAAGGGGAAATAACAACAATCAATTTTGTTAAAGAGTGAAATAATTAATTATTTAATTAATAGAATTACCAAGATTTCTTGGTAATTCTATTATTATAAAAAAGGTGTATGAGATATTTTGTGTTATTTTTTCTATTCTGGATATGTTCAAACGATTCCATTGCTCAACATGATACTATTTATATTGATTACACCGCTACAGGTAATGGAAGTGGAGATTCTTGGGAGAATGCAAAGACAAAGTTTCAGCTTTTTGATTTTTTAGGTAAAAAAGGTGATGAAGTTTGGATAGCAAAGGGCACATATTTTTTATTTGATAATGATCCAAATCTACCAGGGACAGGATTGTCCTTTGAATTTAAGGATGGACAAAAATTATATGGTGGATTTTCTGGGGATGAAAAGAGTATTTATCAAAGAGATATAGTTGCAAATCTAACCATATTAGATGGGGACAGAGGAGTTAAGGGGGATAGCACAGATAATATGACAACCATCATCAGGTCAATAAACCCTATAAATTATGCATTATTTGATGGTATTATCTTTCAAAATGGAAAAGGTGTTTTTCCTCCTTCAGATGGAGAAGACTTACTTACGGGATCTTCAGGTATCATGTATATTGAAGGGGTGGATAGTAATAGTACGATTGAAATTAAAAATTGTATATTTAGGAACAATTCATCTAAATATGGATCTAGTATTTATTTGAAAAACATTACACCTATCCTTGAAGACTGTGAATTTTATGAGAATGATGGAGCCCCTATTATTGCTGCAATAGGTTCTATGAAAAACTGCCATTTTTATCGTAATTCAGCAATGCCTTTTTTTGGAGGAGTAATTGAAAACTGTAGATTTGATCATCTTGGTTTTGAAATATATCTTAATCAATATGGTCCTTATTTATCAGGTGAAATTAGTAATTGTACGTTTGAGAATAATAGAGTGTATGGTGCAGTTTTTTTCTCAAATAGTAAAGTAGAAAATTGTAAATTTAGAGACAATTGGCGAGGACTTTTTTATAGGACTTTCCAAGGAGAACACATTTTAAAAAACTGTACAATTTCAAATAGTCATGACACTGGTATTTTAATTTATGGATTAATAACAGATGAGGGGGATTCCAATAAATTGGATATTAAAAATTGTATTTTTGATTCAAATGAAAAAGTTCTATTTCAACCTGAATATTCTGGATGGGAAACATCAAATTATGTTACTATTTCCAATTCATTAATTCAGAATCAAAGGAAAAATTTATTTGATTTTACATCGCAGGGATTGAAAATCAGTAATTCCATATTTTACAATAATAATGCCGCAGATAGTATTGGAATCATCAATAGTGTAGTTGATACCGTGGAAATCTATAATTCTATTTTTTACAATAATAGCAGTGGAAAAGGGGATATTTTTGCATCAAATTCCATTTTGAAAAATAATTTATTTGGAAATGATGATTGTGATGATTTTGAGTTTCCAAAATATACTTTGGTCTGGAATTATGAAACTAAAAGCTATGATTCAATATCAATTCATAGTATCCAATGCCAAAACAACATCTTCAAAACAACTCCCGAATTCAAAGACCCAGAAAACAACAATTTTAAACTAAAAATATGTTCCCAAGCCATCAACAGTGGTTACAACGCCATCATAG
>CAZOHX010000602.1:0-2320 GCA_964579315.1 uncultured Saprospiraceae bacterium | reverse complement strand
CGATATTTGGAATGAAGTAAGCAATTTAGGTGAAACCATAAATTCAGATAAGGATGATTTGGGTTTGATATTAAATGATGCTGGTACAGAAGGGTATTTTACTTCGTCACGTGATGGCGGATTGGGAGAAGATGATATTTATAAATTTCAAATGCAACAGTCAATTTTTGCACAAAATACAAAAGTAAAAACACGAATAAAAATATATGATTATGCATCTTCCAATCTATTGCCAGATGTTCATTTGAGAGTTTTTGAAAAAGTAAATAATAGAATTTATAAAGGAAATCAATATTATGATGCAGTTTTGGTGCCTGCTACAAGCAACTCCAATGAATTAAAGGTAAAAGTACTTTCATCTAAAAATAAAAATATTATAATTCCAGATATGGTTTCAAATGCAAATGGTGAAATCATTTTTGAACATGAAGTAAATAAAGAATATGTGCTTGAATTTCATAAAAACGGTTTGCGAACAGAGGAAGTTAATTTTATAAGGCCTAGTTCGTCAGGGCAATCCAATCTAATCGTTCAAATGTTGCCTGCAGAACAATTTGCGATTGTAAAAAATATCTTGAGAAACAAACAGACAGGAATACCCATTGCAAACGCAAAAGTTATTATTGATGGTTGTGGAGAAGTGCAAGAAGTCGTCACCGATATAAATGGAGCATATACTTATAAAATGAAAGAAGAGAATTGTGATTATAGTATTGATTTTTATAAACAAGGATTTTATTCTGGAAAAGCGGTAGTGCACAATGTACAAGAAGCACAAAATCTTGAAATGGGGATAAATGCTGTAACGATTCCGTCTCAACAGGTGAATAACCCTACGGCTACTTTGCAAACGGGTACTGTTGTTATTTTGAATAATATTTATTATGATTATGGAAAGTCATCTGTAAGAGTCGGGGATTCTCCAGAATTGGATTTGATTGCCAATATGTTGAAGAAATACCCCGATATGCACATAGAGTTGATTTCGCATACAGATTCACGTGGCAGTAGTGCATATAATCAGCTATTATCATTAAAGAGATCTGAATCAGCTAAAAAATATTTAATGGGACAAGGCATCTCAAAAAATAGAATGATTGCAATAGGTTATGGAGAAGAAGTTCCTAGAAATCGTTGTGTAGATGGTGTCGAATGTACCGAAGAAGAGTACAAATTTAATAGACGAACAGAAGTAAAAGTAACGAAAATGAGACAACCTGTAGCTATTCAATATAATTCTGATTATTTTTATAATAAATAATCGTATTTTATGTTTTATAGGTAATGACATTTGTCGTTAGAAAAAATAATACTTATCCAATTTTGTTTAAAGCCACTTTTCGATTTAGAAAAGTGGTTTTTTATTGCTTGATAATTATCATTTTATTGTAATTTGGTCTTTTAAATAGAAATTAAATAAATATGAATATAAAATTTTGTGGTGCAGCACGTACTGTGACAGGAAGTTCGCATTTGATTACTTTAGACAATGGATTTAAAATTTTATTAGATTGTGGATTGTATCAAGGGCGTGCACCCGAGATGGAAAATTTTAATAATGCCTGGTTTTTTAGACCCCAAGAAGTGGATTGTGTGATTTTGTCACACGCCCATATTGATCATAGTGGCAGACTTCCTAAATTAGTAAATAATGGGTTTGATGGTGATATTTATTGTACTCATGCTACAAGAAGTCTATGTTCTATCATGCTTTTGGATAGTGCTAAAATTCAAGAAATGGATGCTGCCTATTTTAATAAAAGGCAATTAAAAAAGAGAAAGAAAAAAAGAAAAAAGAAGAGAGAGCCCTTATATACTAGTGAAGATATAGCTCCTACACTGGATAAAATGGTCAGCTTTAGTTATAATAAATGGGTTAGAATTAATGAAAATGTATCTTTTGTTTTTAAAGATGCAGGACATATTCTTGGAAGTGCTTCGATTACATTGAAAATTACTGAAAATGGGAAAGAGACCATGCTTGGATTTTCGGGTGATATTGGACGACCCGATCGACCTATTTTAAGAGATCCGCAACCCATGCCTGAACTGGATTATTTAATTTGTGAATCTACATATGGAGATCGTGATCATGGTGCAAAGCCACAAGAAGAAGATCGTTTTTTACAAATAATAAAACATACATGTATTGAAAAGGGGGGTAAATTGATTATTCCAGCTTTTTCTATTGGTCGTACTCAAGAGATTGTGTATATGTTGGATCAGATGAGTACCAATGGCTTATTGCCCAAAATACCCGTGTATGTGGATAGTCCATTGGCAGTAAATGCTACAGAAATTTATGGATTACACCCTGAGG
>CAZOHX010000601.1:0-2320 GCA_964579315.1 uncultured Saprospiraceae bacterium | reverse complement strand
AGAGCCGTTTTTACATTGATTGAAATCGAAGGATATTCTCATAAAGATGCGGCTGATTTATTGGGTATTTCAACAGGAACGTCCAAGTCACAATTGTACCATGCCAAAAGAAAATTGAGAACACTATTAAGCCATCAAATTGATTAATACTATGAAACTTACAGAAAAAAATAGAATTGTCCTAAAGCACGCACTTCGTGATATGAAAGGATATGTTCCACCAGATTATATTTGGAATACCATAAAAAATGAACTTAAACAAGATTTGTTGGATCAACCCCTTCATGAAGCAATAAGTGATTCTTTGGATTTTATTCCACCTAGTACTATTTGGGATGGTATCGAACTGAATCTAGATCAAGATCAAAAAGATGTGGTCTTGAAAGATGCCATTGCACAATTGGGAACATATATTCCATCTGACCAAATATGGGATAATATTGAAAAAGAAATTGCTCCAAAAAGGACTCCCATCATCCAAATGTCTTTGGTCAAAAAAATAATGGCGGTAGCCGCTATTGGTTTATTGTTTTGGATGGTTGTTCCATATTTTTCAGATACAGATGGCATGGAAGAGATTACTTATTCTGAAGAAACCATTGATATGAGTGATCAAAATATGTCTTGGGAGGAAGATGAAGAAGATTTTGCAATGGTGGCAGAATGGTGTAAGTCTGGAAATATCGCATGTCAATTGCCAGAATTTAAGGCACTAAAAGCAGAAATGGATGGATTGGATCAAGCAAAACAAAGGTTGAAAAAAGAAATTTCTGATTATGAAACGGATAGACAATTGATTGCCAAATTGACTAAAATCGAAATTGAAAGAGGAAATGTACTCAAACAGATGATTTCTTTAATGTAAGTTTGACCATTTTTTTAAAAAATAAAATAAATGAGAAATATTAAAAAAATAATAATTACGGCTTTGCTATTGGTGGTGTCTTTGGATGTTTTTTCCCAATCGGTTGTGTTACAGGTTGTATCAAAAAAGATTACTAAAAAATTTGTTTATCAAGCAGGAGATAAATTAGTGGTAAATGGGAAAAAAGCAGAGGTCGAAATCACTACTTGGGACAAAGATCTAATTCAATTAGAATTTATTGTAATTGCAAAACATCCAGATAAATCAGTTGCAGAAGCGGACTTAAGAAAAATGGATTATACTTTTGAAAAGAATTATCACATCATTGTTTTGGATAATTCGGTAGATAAATCTCAAGGAAAACCAAGTTCTAATTTGAAAGCGAAATACAAATTGACTATTCCAGCGAATTGCCCCGTTGATTTGACCAATTATTTTGGAAAAAATACGATTGAAAATCTAAGTAATGGGGTAGATATTAAAAGTGAATTTTGCGAAATAGGTATAGCTCATTTAAAGGGGCTAATCAATCTTTCTTCTAAATTTGGTGATATTGATGGGGAAGACATAAATGGAACAGTATTTATTGATGCCAATCGTTCCAATATTAGATTAAACCAAATTTCGGGGGATTTTGATATTCAAGCTAAGTATGGTATCATTAAAGTCTTTGCAGATCAAAGTGTCGTCAATATGAATATTAAGGGCGATAAGTCGGATGTTTATTTTTATAATACGGGAGATAGTAGCTTCAATTTTGATTTGGCAACTCGAAATGGAAGTATTGACGTGGGGGATCAATCTGGATTCCAATTCACAGAAATGGGGCAGAATCAGAAAGCTATTTTTGTACCTTCAAAGGAAATTACGGGCATGAAAGTAAAAATAAACGTTTCTTTTGGAGATATTCGAATTATGCAATAATTATTTATAGCCATCATCTAATTCTATAATTTTTTATCGAAAAAGATGCACATTCATTGCTGATTTAAAAAGTATATATATATTTTATATTCGTAATTATTTGTGTTTTATTGAAAATACTTTGTGTTATGTCATGAATTCTTCATAAATGTCAGATGTCATTTAATTTATGAAAAAACACGGGAATAAATGTGACTTTTATCAATGAATAGCGTATCTTTGTATTACTTTTTTTATTAAAAGTAGTTTTTGTGTTTATTTGTTTGGGTAAAGTCCCTATTCTTAATTGAATAGGGGCTTTTGCATGTTTAGGAATCTGGAATGCCTATTGGTTCAGTTGGGTAATTGTATTTTTACAGTGTTTAATTGATGAAGTGAAAGACACAGATATATAAGAAAGTCATTTTTGGAAAAAGATGAAGACAACCCTAAAACGCAGCTTGAAACCGCATCACATTTCCAAATAGATGAGAAAGGTCTTGATTTGAAGAAAATATTTGGATGAGCAGTTTAGTCGATTTTGCTTGGGCA
>CAZOHX010000600.1:0-2324 GCA_964579315.1 uncultured Saprospiraceae bacterium | reverse complement strand
GCTTCCACCTTAATTTATTACCCATTTTTTCCATTTTCAACTGAAGCGTAACAATTGCCCCCCGGAGAATATATTTTAATATTTGAATTTGAAGATGAGTGGAGTACTAATAAACCACAAAAGCCAAGAATAGAAGGAGAGAATAGAATAATTCTGAGAATAAAGGGAAATTATATTTGTCAAATTGACGGATGTGGATTCTCAACAAAAAATGAAGCTATTATACGTGAGCACATAAAAAACGAACACCTTAGATGGATTTTTCCTCATTTAAATTACGACGAGTTGGTTGATTATTTAGGAAATTTGCCATCAAAAATTTTAAAATGTTCCTATGATAATTTTGTGGTAAAAGATTTTTATAAAAATCCTGTAACACAGATGGAAGAGCACCATAATAAAGTACATTCAAAAGAAAAAGATGCAAATGGAGAAAGATTGAGGATGAGTTATATCCCAATCAATGATGTAGATGAAATTAGAAAGTATTATATCAAGGATTTGCCATATGCTTATAAGTGTATTTATTGCGGACGAAAATTTAGGAAATTTGACAACGAAAATTTGTTAATGCATCTATTTAGTGCTCACAAAACTCGTATTGTAAAAGAAATTTAACGCAGGAGTAGGGATGTCATTAAATCCTATAAAAATAAGTGAATCAATCAGGAAAAACTATCTGAATTATTTAACGACTACCTTCAATATTAAGGATAAAAATCTTAAAATACAATTTAAAACATTATTAAATCGCAATGGCCGATTTGTTAAAGGTCCTATTCTCGAAGCTACACCATCATTTAAAGCGGGCAAAACTATTAATGAGCTTATAGCCGAAGGAGTTTTGTCGAACGAATTTTTAAAATTAAGAACGAATAGTTTGCCAATTGATAGGCCGCTCTACTCACATCAGGAAAAAGCCATTCGAAAAATAGTTTCAAATAATAGAAATGTTGTAATAGCAACGGGAACAGGAAGCGGAAAGACTGAGGCTTTTCTTGTTCCGATTTTGGATTATTTATTTAAGGAAAAGGCCAATGGAGAATTGACAGCTGGCGTGAGAGCTTTATTATTGTATCCTATGAATGCTTTGGCGAACGATCAATTAAAAAGAATGGGAGAAATATTAAAAAATTACGAGAAAATAACATTTGGTCGTTTTACTGGTGAAACGGAAAGCGAATATAAGAAAGCACTGGATCGATATTGGGAGATGAATAATAGAGAGCCACTGCCAAATGAGCTAATATCAAGAGAACAAATGAGAGAAACGCCGCCAAATATTCTATTGACAAATTACGCTATGTTGGAATATTTATTACTTCGCCCTGAAGACAATGTTTTTTTTGACGGAGAGGATGCAAGGTTTTGGAAATTTATCGTGCTTGATGAAGCACATACATATGCCGGAGCAAAAGGTATAGAAACTGCAATGTTATTAAGAAGGCTAAAAGAAAGAGTTGTGGGTGGCAAAAAGGGAAGATTGCGTTGTATAGCAACGAGCGCAACATTAGGGGATGAAAAAAGTAATATGGCGGATGTAACAAATTTCGCTCGGAATTTATTTGGAGAAAATTTCGATTGGATTGAGGGCAATAATAATAGGCAAGACGTTATCAATGCTGAAAAAATACCTTTAGTAAATATAATAAATCCATGGGGAGAAGGGAAGCCATCACTTTATTGTAAATGGAGGAATATTATTGATAATGAAAATGAGGAGAGTAAAAGAATAGAAAGATTGTTAGAGGTTGCAAAGAAAACTGGAGTGCCGAATGAAGTAATAAAAGAAGTATCAGGGCATGAAATAAGCGATTATAGAAATTTTATTTATAATATTCTTGTGGCTGATAAAAGGGTTATTAAACTACAGGAGATGCTTGAAAAGGGTCCGATTTATTTGCATAAAGCGGCTCAAGAGATTTTTGGCAATAAAGTAAAAGATTTGGAAAACTTGGTTGCATTAATTGAAGTTGGAGCTAAGGCAAAAAAAAGTAGTAATAGTATGGGTCTTATTCCTGCAAGGTATCATTTCTTCGTTCGAGCTGTTGAAGGAGCCTATATAAAATTTTATCCAGAAAGAGAACTTTTCTTAGAAAGACGTGAGGAAATTTTAGAAAACGGAATAATACAAAAAATTTTTGAAATTGGTATTTGCAAGCAATGCGGATCGATATACTTGGTTGGTGAAACGATTAAAAAAGGGGATAGAATTATTTTTAGGCAGCCGGCCCCAAAAAGCTTTGAGGAATTCGGAAAATTGGAATATTATTTAGTATTGGATAAAGAAGATTTAAGTTGGGCAATGGACGAAGATGAGCTTG
>CAZOHX010000599.1:0-2328 GCA_964579315.1 uncultured Saprospiraceae bacterium | reverse complement strand
AGCGGATATTATCATTTTAGCCTTGGGTGGAGCGAGTTGGTCCAAGACAGGATCAGATGGAAAATGGAAATCCCTTTTTGAATCCAAGGGCATAAAAGTCAATGATTTTGAGCCATCAAATTGTGGATTTTATGTCGATTGGTCTAAAGACATTATGGATTACCATATAGGAAAACCGTTGAAAAACATAGCCATTTCTAGTAGAGATGAATCCTATAAAGGAGAAGTAGTTTTGACTGAAAAAGGATTGGAAGGCAGTCCTATCTATGCATTGAGTGCCATTTTGAAACAACAATTGAAAAAGAACAATGCATCTATTTCTATTGATTTCAAACCCAATTTGTCTAGCGAAAGAATATTAGAAAAATTGCAAAAATCAAAATCTCCCATCTCACAGTCCTTGAGAAAAGATTTGAAATTGAGTAGCGTTTCTATTGCCATTTTAAAGCAATTTATTCCCAAAGATGATTTTTTAGACGAAAAAATGCTTTCGCAAATCATCAAAGCCGTAAAAATTCCCATCATTGGAATTGCGCCTATGGATGAAGCCATTTCTACTACAGGTGGAATTGACTTTTCCGAAATGCAGAATGATTTGAGTTTGAAAAAATTCCCCAATGTGTATGTAGGAGGGGAGATGTTGGATTGGGATGCACCTACGGGCGGTTATTTGTTGCAGGGGGTGTTTTCTATGGGGCGTTGGATAGTGGGGCGTATTGGTAGGTAAATGTCAAATACTTGTCATTTCTTTTGTTAAATTCTTGATTTCTCTTGATTGTTTGTTATTTTTGGATTAACTTGTGTGTTGTATGTAATGTATGATGATTTTATGCATTTTATTCCCTTCTTTTTTTTTATTTTAACCACATCTTATGAAAAAGTTCCTACTAATACTTTCCTTAGTTATTTTAAATTATTTTGCAAATGGGCAATGTTTTCCTGATGGGTTGGAAATTACAAGTCAAGCTCAAGTTGATAATTTCGCGACGGATTATCCTGATTGCACGGAGATTGGATCTTATTTGCACATTGTGAATGTCAATAATGTGAAAGGATTAAGCCAATTGAAAAAAGTTAATCATTTGAATATAGGCTCTGAAAATTTAACAAGTTTAGATGGTCTAGATCAATTGGAAGAAATTACTATTCTTGAAATCTTTGGCTCGGGATTAATTTCAGTTGATTTTCCGAATATAACAAAGTTGGATTATTTAGATATCCTTGAAAATCTCAAATTAAAATATATTTCAGGTTTCAATAAACTTAATAATTGTTTAGTCATTTCAGTAAACAATAATCCAATATTGAAAGAAATACGAGCGTTTCCAAATCTTAATCAATGTTTGGATTTATTAATTGAAGATAATAGTCAATTGAAAACTGTGGAGATAGACGGACCTTTGAATAACTTAGAAACATTAGGTTTGTTTAATAATATGAATTTAGATACGATTAGTTTAAAAAATATTAAAAGTGCCAATGAGGTTTTTGGAATTGCTAATGTCAATGATTTAAAGCATTTGGATATTAGATCTCTTAGAAGTGTTGGAATATTGGAAATTTCTAGCATTGCTGGATTGAAAACACTAGAATCTTATAGTAACTTGACCACTATCACTGAGTGGATACACATTTTAGGAATGAAGGATTTGGCAAACTTGAAGGGATTAGAAGGTATTTCAAAAGCAAGGGCCTTGGTTTTATCGAATAATCCTAGTTTGATTTCTTTAGAAGGATTAAATAAAAACCTAAAACTTGATGTAGGGCTTGATGTATCTGGAAATCCTAAATTGGTTGATTGCGAGCAACTTTGTTTTTTATCGGTAGATGTTGAGGATGTAACTGTTGCAAATAATGGTGAAGGCTGTAGTGAAATAGATGTTACCAACTGCAGTAATGTAGTTTCTGGAAGAGTTTTTTACGATGAAAATCAAAATGGAGTTTTTGATGATTCAGAACTTGCCATGGAGAATTTTGATATAAATGTAACTCACTTTAATACTTCTTTTTTAACCAATGAGTTGGGACAATATTTTTTCCCATTTTATAAGTCGGATGGTGAATATACGATTACTTTAAACGATTATTCTACTTTTGAATTGACAACTGGAAATGAGTCATATACCGTGACTGCTGAAAATTTTGTAGGTGAGACTAATTTTGACTTCGGATTAATCCACGATGGCAATTACCACGATATCATTTCCAACATATCATCTTTCGCCCCTCGCTGCAACGAAGCAGTAGAATTTAAACTAAAACTCACAAATCTAGGGTCCTACATCGAAAACGGAGAAGTCATCATCCGCTACGATGGATACAACACTT
>CAZOHX010000598.1:0-2343 GCA_964579315.1 uncultured Saprospiraceae bacterium | reverse complement strand
TAAGGACCTTTTGCTCCATTTACATCAAAAAAGACGTTTGTTACTTTGTTTGTACATTTCTGTTGTTTGAATGAAGGTGTAACCTTTATGGCACGCTTTCCTACCTTGAAATTTTCAGTATCGCTACAACCTTTCGCATTGGTTACTACTAGAGAATAACTTCCTGTGTCTGAGACGAAGACACTAGATTGGGCGGATGAAAAATTGTTGGGACCTGTCCAATCATATTGAATCCCCTCGATATTTCCATAAACTTCTGAGGCTAATTCTAAACTATCTTGGCAGTAAGGAATCATTAAGTTTGGAAAATAACCTATATGAATACTAGAAATTTGGGTCGTATCTAATGTGATTGATACATGTTCTGTACAACCATAGTTATCTGTGACATTAAGACCCCAGGTGCCAATTTCATATATATCTAAACAGCGTCCAGAAAATCCATTGGACCAATTATACAGATAAAATCCATTTTGTTCAATACCTTCTACTTCACCACAAACGGTACTTTTACCACAGCCACCATTATACAATTTTATACTTGCATCGAAAGGTTTTGGTTTGAAAATTTCAAAATGTACAGAATCCGAACAACCCAAGCTATCTGTTACTAAAATGTAATATTCTCCAACAACAAGAGAATCTTTATTTTCAAAACTTGTGTAGATTTCATACGGTGGTACGCCTTTTCGTATTTTATAATAGACTGCCCCCAAACTATCTCCCCTACATATATTTTGGGGACTGACAGAAATATAAAGATCACATGAATCTAGTGGGTTAGCAAAAGCAAAATTCATACTTAAAGAAAAGAATGCAACGAAAAGAAAATAAAATTTAGACATAGGATTTGTGTTAGAAATTGTGATTAAATAAATGTGGTTTCTTTGGTGGATTATTTTGGTTTCAGTTTTTGCTTTAAAGAAGGAATATTGTTGATACTATGACTGATTTAAAGTGAAAAATAAGATTAAAAGAAACAGTGAAGAATCTATATTTATTTTTTCACAGTTCCTTAAGTAGGTGGACACATATTTTTACATATATCTTTTTGATATATTTTGCCCAACTCTTTAGTAAAAATGCTCCCAATAGCTAGGCTATTACTGTGCTTTTTACTTCGATTTGAACAAAATCTATCTAAAAATATACACACAAAAACATATGTCCACCTACTTAAAGAGATTATTTAAAAAAAAGGGTTAAATTTGTATGAAATTTCCACCTTTCATTACAATACACGTACAAAGTTAGTAAAAGGTTGGGATAAAGTCAAATTTTAACATAATTCAACCATTTTTTATGCGATACGATCCAATCAACCCAGAATTATTCATTACCAATAGAAGACGATTTATTTTATCTATGGAGCCCAATTCCATGTTGATATGCAACTCGAATGATGAAATGCCGAGAAATGGAGATCAGTTTTTTCCTTTCCGACAAAATTCAGATATGTTTGGATTATGTGGTTTGGATCAAGAAGAGACCGTTTTGGTATTGTATCCCGATTGTGTAAAATATGAGATGCGTGAGATTGCATTTATCAAAAAGACCAATAAACATATTGCGATATGGGAAGGTCATAAATATTCTAAAAAAGAAGCAAGTGAAGTTTCGGGGATAAAAAATATCTATTGGTTGGATGAAATGGACAAAGTTTTGACGGAATTGATACATTTATGTGATCATATTTATATCAATTCTAATGAAAATGATAGTTATCGTTCGGAAGTAGAGACACGGGATTTGCGTTTTGCAAAATCTATGCGAAATAAATTTCCAATGCATTCTTATAAAAGAGCTCAGCCTATTTTTAAAAAAATGGCGATGTTCAAAAATAAATATGAAGTGGAATTGATGCAACACGCTTGCAATATCACAGAAAAAGCTTTTCGTAGAGTATTGGATTTTGTAAAACCAGGGATTAGAGAATATGATATCGAAGCAGAAGTTTCACATGAATTTACTATCAACCAAGCCAATGGACATGCCTACGCACCCATCATCGCTTCAGGGAAAAATGCCTGTGTTTTGCATTATGGTGAGAACAACGATATTTGTAAACCAGGTGATGTGATTTTATTTGATTTTGGTGCAGAATATGCAAATTATGCAGCGGATTTGTCAAGATGTATCCCTGTAAGTGGTAAATTTACAGCTCGTCAAAAGGATGTTTATAATGCGGTACTTCGTGTGATGAAAAAGGCAATTACGATGATGGTTCCAGGCACTTTATTGAGTGAATATAACGATGCGGTGGGACGCATCATGGAGAAAGAGTTGATCGGATTGGGATTAATCACAGAAGAAGATGTAAAAAATGAAGATCCAAAGATGCCT
>CAZOHX010000597.1:0-2358 GCA_964579315.1 uncultured Saprospiraceae bacterium | reverse complement strand
ATCCGATCCTGCCTACCAAATGGTATGGATTCCCACATTTTGTCACACACTCAATTAAAAAAAATGCATTATAACAATCTGTGTCTATTTTGCGTCTTTTTTTTATTTTTACGTCTATACTCAATAAAACTCAGTTAAATTTGTAGTAATGGATGAAGAAATATTAAATATTTGGAATGAATTAAATGAAAAATTATTTAATTTCATTAAGCAAAAAGTCAAAAATCAAGATGTTGCCAAAGACATTAATCAAGATGTGTTTATAAAAGTATTTTCTAAATTAGACACTTTAAGAAATCGGGATAAAATCATTCCTTGGATTTATCAAATAACTCGAAATGAGATAAATTCTTTTTTTAGAAAACAAGAGTTCAATCAAGAAATTGGAATAGTTGAGCATGCTGATTTTTTAGAAGGAAATTTAACATCAGAGTTTTCAAAATGTATTCAACCAATTATAAATTCCTTGCCAATAAAGTATCAAGAAGCGATAAGATTGATCGAAATTGAAGGCATATCTCAAAAGGAATTGGCTGAAAAAGTTAATATTTCCTATTCTGGAGCAAAATCAAGAGTACAAAGGGGGAGAGAAATGATTAAATCTCTCTTAGAGCAATGTTGTACTGTTTCTACGGATAAATATGGAAATATTTTAGATTACAAACAAAATAATTGTAATAATTTATGTGAATAGTTTTCATTTTTGCGTCTTTTTTAAATTTTCATGTCTATGAGATGTATTTAAAACATGAAAAAATGAAAAGAACAAATTTGCCAGTAGCAATTATTGGAGCTGGTCCCGTAGGTCTTGCTGCAGCAGTACATTTATTGAAAGGTAATCAAAAATTTATAATTTTTGAATCAGGAAAAACCGTGGGGACAAATATCTTATCTTGGAGCCACGTAAAGGTCTTTTCGTCTTGGGAATATAATATTGATAAACTTTCAGAAGAATTGCTTGTTGAAAATGGAATAAAAATACCAAATAAAAAGGATGTTCCCTTGGGCAAGCAATTGGTCAAGGAATATTTGAAGCCATTGTCTGAAATTACAGAAATTAATCAAAATTTGCATCTAAATACAAAAGTGCTTTCTATAGGGAGAAAGGGGTTGGATAAAATGAAAAATGCTAATCGTGAAAATCTGCCATTTTCTATACAGGTGAATGAAAATGGTGATTTTAAAATCTATGAGGCGAAAGCTGTTATTGATGCATCAGGTACTTGGCAAAACCCTAATCCTGTCGGCTCGGGTGGTGTTTTTGCTGTTGGTGAAAAAGAATATAGCCATCATTTTTTTTATGGAATGCCAGATGTCACAGGTACTTTATTAAAAAGATATGCAAACAAATCTGTACTTGTAGTGGGGGGCGGACACTCTGCCATAGGGACTGTCTTAGCGTTGAGTGATGTACAAGATAAATATCCTAAAACTCAAATTCATTGGTTGTTGAGAAAGAAAAATGTAAGTGATGTTTATGGGGGTCAAGAGGCGGACGGATTTAAGGCGAGAGGGGCATTAGGTATTCGAATTGAAAAATTGGTTGATTCAGGTAATATCAACATTCATACACCTGTTTTTATTCATCAATTTGATAAGTCATATGAACAGCTCACCGTAAAAGGAACGAAAAATAATCAGGAATTTACCTTGCAAAATATTGATGAAGTAATTAGTAATACAGGAACTCGACCAGATTTTAGTTTTTTGAGAGAAATTCGTTTTGATGTAGATGCTTCAGTTGAAAGTGTGCCTAAATTGGCAGATTTAATTGACCCAAATATTCATAGTTGTGGTACTGTTAGACCACATGGAGAAGCAGAATTAAGACAAAAGGAAAGAGACTTTTACATTGTAGGTATGAAAAGTTACGGAAGAGCACCAACTTTTTTAATGGCAACTGGATATGAGCAAGTCCGTTCAATCGTTGCGTATATGAATGGTGATTTTGAAGCCGCAATGGATGTTCGCTTAGAGTTGCCCGAAACTGGTGTTTGTAATTCAAATACAGCAGGTGATAGTTGTTGTGGTGACAATGGTTGTGAAATTCCATTTACCAAGGTGGAATATGAAAAATCATCTTGTTGTGATAAAACGGGTTGTTGTTAAAAAGATGAAAATTTATTCCAACTTAGAAAGAAACACCCTTTAAAAGGTGTTCTTTTTTCATCTTATTAGCATTAGCATTTTTGTTTTTTAAAATACAATCACTCAACTCAACTGCACAACATTCAACTAATCCCCAATCTCGTTGAGGATGACTCAACCACTCGTATCTCAACTAAAATACAGATTCTTGAATACCTACAATTAATTCAAAATCAATTTTTTAGTAACTACAGCATCTCCAGATTTTAC
>CAZOHX010000596.1:0-2359 GCA_964579315.1 uncultured Saprospiraceae bacterium | reverse complement strand
AGGAGCAGCCCCTAGATTTTTTAAAGCCCATTGTTTTGAAATATCCATATCATTGAAAAAGAAATTGGTTTTTAGAGGGATAGGCGTATTAGCAATGTCATCATCTAGTGTAACCATTTCATTGGCTTCCAGCCAGTCGATAAGACCACTTTCTTTAAATTCAGTTTTAATTTTTTCAAAATTGACCATTTGCTGATTAGGAATATTTACAGACATATAATCATCTAAATCTGTATTTTCTTTTGTTTTAGGATGAAATGCAGGGGAAAGAGTCAATTCATATTTTTTACTAATGTCAGTTAATTTATCAAAATCTATATTTGATTTTAAATCAATCAACAATTCTCCGTCTGCATCTAATGTGATTTTATTATGGAGTGAATTTGAAAATGTGTTTTCCAAAATAGGTTGATAAAATCCAAAGTACCCAAGTAGGACTCCCACGATTCCAATGGTGAAAAGCAAGCGAGTTTTTGAAAGAAATTGAAAAAATAAAGAAACAAATCCCATCACAACCGTATCTCTAAAGACAATACCTAATTTATGTTGTAAACTATCTGGGGCTATGAAAATATGAATAAAATAGGCTACAATTGAAAAAATGACAGAAAAAGCGATAAGTTTGCCCAAAATTTTGTGATTTTGAACTAAATACCAAATCGCAATAGTCAAAATGGTAAGCAATACTGAAGTTGGATAGGAAATCATAAGATGATAGTTTATTTTAAAACGATTTTTTATCAAAAATATTGACGCAAGTAGTATATTTTTAAACTTTAAAAAAGGTTAGTTGTTTATCGAAGTATAAAATTTATATTCTAAATATACAAAAAATAATTGATTAATTAAAATAAAACAAAATATAATGTCTGAAGTTTTAAACTGTGTTATTATAGGGTCAGGACCTGCGGGATATACCGCAGCAATTTATGCCGCAAGAGCAAATATGAAACCTGTATTGTTTACAGGGCAAGAGCCAGGTGGACAATTGATGATTACAACCGAAGTAGAAAATTTTCCAGGCTATCCAGAAGGGGTGCAAGGTCCACAGTTGATGGAAGATTTGAAAAATCAAGCGGTTAGATTTGAGACAGATGTGAGAATGGAAATGATTGAAAAAGTTGATTTTTCTGGTCCTATTCATAAAGTTTGGACGGATAGTGGTGAGGAAATACAGGCTCATACTATAATTATTTCTACAGGAGCAAGTGCAAGATGGTTGGGCATCCCATCTGAACAAACTTTCATGAATAAAGGCGTTTCAGCCTGTGCTGTATGTGATGGATTTTTCTTTAGAGGCTTAGAAGTTGCTGTTGTAGGGGGAGGAGACTCCGCTGTGGAAGAAGCTATGTACCTTTCTAAATTGTGTCCTAAAGTACATTTGATTGTTCGTCGTGATGAGCTACGTGCATCAAAAATCATGCAAGAGCGTATCATGAAAGCTGAAAATGTAATCATTCATTGGAATACTGAAACGGATGAAATTTTAGGTAGTGATGAGGTGGATGCTGTAAGAGTGCGTAATAATAAAACGGGTGAAAAAACGGAATTGCCAGTAAAAGGATTTTTTGTTGCCATTGGTCATGTACCCAATACTCAAATTTTCGGAGATTTCTTAGACAAGGATAAAGCTCATTATTTGGTGACAAAACCTGGATCTTGTGAGACAAATGTGGCTGGCGTATTCGCATGTGGTGATGTACAAGACAGAATTTATCGCCAAGCAATTACAGCTGCAGGTACAGGATGTATGGCGGCATTGGATGCGGAGCGTTATTTGACAGAGAAAGAGATTATTTAGTGGAGTGAAAATTGCTTGAGCAATCCTAAAAAATAAGAAAAACTTATCAGTTCTACAGAATTGATAAGTTTTTTTTTGCATTTTTACAACCAACTTACAACCTTTCTATTTTTTAGCTACTCATTATGACAGACAAAAAAAATCAATTCAAGCGAAAAGAAATGGATTATACAGAAACAAAGATGAAGGATAAAGTATTAGTTGAAGCATGTATAAACAATAATCGACTGGCACAAAAGGAATTGTATGATAAATACAAAAATGCCATGTACACCATTGCATGTAGAATTACAGGAGATTTTGATGCAGCCAATGATGTTTTGCAAGATGCTTTTATTAATATATTTCGAGCATTACCCAAATTTAGGGGAGATTCAACCCTAGGAGCTTGGATCAAAACCATTGTAGTCAGAACAGCTATTCGGGCATCTAAAAAGAAAATGAATTTTTCAGAGATAAATGATGTTATTGAACATTCATTAATCGATTGGGGACATGCCTTAGATATAGATTACCTTGAAAAAGCGATATTTTCTCTATCTGATGGTTATAGAGCCG
>CAZOHX010000595.1:574-2362 GCA_964579315.1 uncultured Saprospiraceae bacterium | reverse complement strand
GATATCGGATTTAGATTTTTTAGAAAGCATTGGAATAAAGGATATGCAACTGAAATATTAAATCTGCTAATTCGAGAAGCATTTAAGCATCAAAATGTTGCATCAATTCAAGCGCATACCTTAGCAGAACATAATGCTTCTGTTCAGGTACTGAAAAAATGTGGTTTTGAATTTGTAGAAGAAATCAATGATAAAGAGGAAGGAGCAATTTGGAAATGGCAGAGAAATTAATCCAATTCTTATGCGTAAGAAATTAAATATTATAGGTATTAATGGGAGAGCGGGTAAAAACGCCTCTAATCTTTCAATTCTTAAAGTAATACCCGAGTTGGGCAAGTCTGTATTTAATCTCAACATAATTGGAAAATTTAACAGAATTCCCACATTTCAAAACGGAATTAACTATTAAAAATGTTTCAAAAAAGGTAGTTCAACTTCGACAATTTATTGTTCAAAAAATCGCACTAAGCATAACTAAACCGTTACACACTATAAAAAAGAGAAAACAATGAGAATAATACGAGAAATATTTATTTTACTAATTATAATGGTTTTTGCATCCTGTAATGAAATGCGAAAAGGATACAATTATGAAGCAGGAAACCTTCCTGAAACACCTGTAAATCTATCTGATTTTAATACAGAATTCGATGATTATAATTCAACCGCACCAAGTTTAGGAATATTAATCCCATTTTGCTTTTCAACGAATAGAAATAGTATTGGCAATGAATTTGACATTATTTATCAACCAATGAATGTAAACTTTGATAAAACAACAGGAATATTAAAAGTCACAAATGAATATGCCAATTGGGAAGTATTTAGAGACGACTATGATATTATAAAAAAAGGGCTAAATAAAATAAAAACCACGGGCAATGAATTCGGTCCAAATTTAATGGCAGAGTATAGTTCAAATAGACCTAATTTTACATTACTATATTCAAGTGATATAACGGGAAATTCTCAAATAAATTTTATTTCAAATCGTAGTGAAGTGAATTTCACAGCGCCCAAAGAAGTTGAATTCCTTAATTCCGAGTATGAAGATATGTATCCAACTTTTAATGCAGATAAAACAAAAATATATTTTTGCTCAAATAGAGAAAACGAAAAATTCGACTTTTATTTTGTGAATATAAATCCCGACACAGATATAGAATTATTGCTATCGGATAATCAAAATTACGAAATATTTAAAGACAGTACTCTGTCAAGTATTTCAGATGATAAGTGTCCATATATTTATGAAAATAAAATGGTATTTGCTTCTAATAGAGCCGGCGGTTTTGGTGGATTTGATTTGTATTACAGTTTATTTGAAAATGGCAAATGGACAGAACCAATCAATATGGGTGAAAAAATCAATACTCAGTTTGATGAATATAGACCGATTTTAATAAACGAAGAAGTGAGCAACACCCAAACAATGATGGTCTTTTCATCGAACAGAAGTGGAGGGAAAGGTGGTTTTGATTTATATTTTGTTGGAATAGAAAATGAATAATCAAAGTGTGCAGGAATTAAATCCGTACACCATTGACGATAATTGAGAAAAAATGAAAATACCAATCATCAAAGGATTAATAGAAAGAAGAATTCTTATCAATTATCAGATTGATGAAGAAGTATTGAATAATTATTTACCCAAACCGTTCAAACCTAAATTGGTAAATGGAAAAGGAATTGCAGGAATCTGTCTGATAAGACTAAAGGAAAGAAGACCCAAAGGATTTCCAGGACAAATTGGAATCTCTTCAGCCAATGGCGCACATAGAATTGCAG
>CAZOHX010000595.1:0-564 GCA_964579315.1 uncultured Saprospiraceae bacterium | reverse complement strand
ATTGCAGTAGAATGGGAAGAAAATGGCGTATGGAAAGAAGGCGTTTTTATACCCAGAAGAGATACATCTTCAGTATTGAATTCCATCGCTGGAGGAACTGTATTTCCAGGAATTCATCATTTAGCAAAATTTTCAGTAAAAGAAGAAAATGGAAGGTATGAGGTCAGTTTCAAAAGTAACGATGATACGTATTTATCAATTACCGCTAATGAAACAGATAAATGGAATAACGAAAGTGTTTTTGAGAATTTGGATTGTGTCTCAAAATTTTTTAAAAAGGGCTCAATAGGATATTCCCCATACAAAGATAATTTCGAAGGATTAGAACTACAAACTCAAAATTGGCAAGTTTCCTTATTGGAAGTTGAATCCGTCAACTCCAGTTTTTTTGAAAATGAAAATATATTTCCCAAGGGAACAGTAAAATTTGATAATGCGCTATTAATGAAAAATATAGAGCACAAATGGATTGGATTGAAAAAAATAAAAACTACCCGCAATAACTAAGTCCGCCCGCAATACGCAGCCCCCTAGCATACAGGTAATATTTCACGGAAGCCCAAT
>CAZOHX010000594.1:0-2363 GCA_964579315.1 uncultured Saprospiraceae bacterium | reverse complement strand
TAACCATTGGACACAGAGCTACACAGAGAAAAAAAGAGTTGCACAGAGTTTTCCAAAACTGGATTTTACTTTTTAACTATTTTACTGCATAACTATCTAACTATTTTACTGCATAACTTTTTAACTATTTACAGATAAAACTGCCCATGAAAACCAAATGGAATATGCTGCGGCAAATAAATTCTAGCCAACTCCGTAAAAGACTTCGCATCCATAATGTGCATGAATGATTTTTCGGATTTTCCATCTAAAAAAACAGTCAATAAAACTCCATCATCTTCAGATGTAGCATCAGGTTTGGGAACAAAAATCGCTTCACTTGGAAAAGTATTGGGTTCATACCATTCTTTCTCAGTTTTATTCACCACATCAATTTTTATCAATCGATCAAAAAATGATGAATCATCCAACTGAGAAGGTCCATAAACATATTGGTACTCTTTTTCATTGTATTTTTTGTAATAAATAGTTTCCAATTCTATAAATCGGTCTGATATTTTTTCAATAGCAACCTTTTCTGTAGCCAAATCAATGGTAAATCTTGAAAAAGAATCATATCCTTTTGTCGTTTGACCATGTTCCAAAACATAATCTACTTTCATGTCATTGATATTGGAACGATTGAAAAATGGCATGTCGATAATCACTTTGCTATCCTTTTCAAATGCATTGGCAGTATGCCCAAAATGAATGGCTTTATCCATGTGAACTGTTTGAACAGCTCCTGTTTTTTTGTGAACGAAAATAAAATTTGTTCCCTTTTCTGGTTTCCATTCCAAAGCACCCAAGTAGGAGCCGCCAATTATCAATTTAGTTTTATTCAGAAACCAAGGGATTTCTATATAAATCATATAATTCTCCGTTGTTGAAAAAGAATGAATATCAGACAACTGTTTGGTCTTTACACGTGCAATCACTTCTCGTTTTCTTTCTCCCTTGGAAATTTTGTAAAAAATATATTCATTCTTCATCATGTTGTTTCCAATATTGAAAACATCTCCAGTATTTGTGTCTAAACTTGGGTGTGGAGTATGACCAGTCATTTGCAAATCACTTCCCATATTATCCCCAAAATCATATTGTTCTTTTGTGTCTAAATTCTCTGGATCAATTCGAAAAGTGGACATTCCACCCGTAATGGTCAATAAATCATCATTGATTTTCAAGAAATTGACGTTGACATTATCGGACATTTTTGGAGGCGATAGTTTTTTCCACATAGGTCTTGGATCTGTACCAAATTCTACTGCAGTCATTTTTTGTTCGGCAAAACTATTTTTGAAAATTTCAGTTCTAACAAATCTATTTTGATAAGACATTTTTCCATTTTTGAAAGAAAAACGATTGACCATAGCAGGTCCATCAAACCAATGCACTAATTTTTGTCCTGGGTATTCAAATTTTCCAGGCCCATTTCGGAATAGATTGCCATTTAGCCATTTAGGTATTTCTCCTTGAACGGGCAAATCGGTTTCTAGTATTTCATTATGTTGAGATGTAAATCCTTTTTTATACATTTTTTGTATTTTTTTGATGATTGATAATACAAATGTACAGGAGGTCTGATGGAGAAACCTTTCCAATCTTGCTTTCTTAGATTTGACAATAAAATTGCTAACATGGTGGAATAAATGCTAGATTGGAACAAATATCTTCGTCAATAAATCTTGTGGGTCAGTAGAAAAGACATCATTCAAAAATTGATCAAAAAGCGGTGCATCTCTTAGCGTGATATTATCCGCAAGGATATAATCTTGGAAAATTTGATCATATACATCTCCCAAAAAGCGATAATCTCCTTGATAAATAAAAGTCATATATCGACCACCTTCCAATCTTTTAATGGAGAAAGATGGATGCTCAATGGATTGATTTATACTGATACAAGCATCATAACGTAAATTATGTTTCTCCGTAATAGAAGGGTCATCCCAATGAATGCTAAACATGCTGGTTCGTTCTGAAAACAATTGCTTCTTTTGAGCAAACGACATCAACTCTTCCCAAACTAGCTGGACATCATTTGCACCTGATTTGCCTTTTGATGGATTGGTCAATACCAAGGTAGATTCAAAGGACACTAATTTTTGTACCAATGAAAAATCGGTTTTTTGTTTCGTATTCTTTACAATTTTGAAAGAATGATTGGGTTCTTTTCGATATTTTGAAGGAGAGACACCAAATTGTTTTTTAAATCCCTTTGTAAAAGAAGTAGGCGTTTCATACCCAATTTTAAATGCTATTTGCGAAATAGAATCTGCCGAATATTTCAACAACCTTGCCCCTTTTTCTATTCTAATTCTAGTCACATAAGTCCCCAAAGGCTCTTGTAAATAAGATTTCATCATCCGATGAAAATGATA
>CAZOHX010000593.1:0-2364 GCA_964579315.1 uncultured Saprospiraceae bacterium | reverse complement strand
TTCACAAAGCCTTTTTCATTAAAAAGTGCCAGTGAAGAAGAAAGAATTTTGTCTTTTGTTTTTGCCATTTATTCTTTTATAATAGGCACAAACTTAGGTAAGAAAATTTTGAATTGCAAATATAATTTTCATACTTTAACCATCTATCTATCTCATTTGAATAAAAAACACTATTTTTGTAGTCTGGAAACGTGTTCTTAGTTTCAAACACAAAAACAAATTATACCATGAAAAAAAATATCATTTTACTTCTTTGCTTATGTGCGACCCAAGTTTTCGCTCAAATCAACTATACCGCCAATGACATCATCAATCCCTATCCCGAGGGGTTTCGTTCAGGAATCAACCCTGGTTATTATGGTCAAAACTGGAATAATTATACCCTAGCGGATATCATGGGTAAAAATTATGCAACCCAAACGGATGGAATAGGGGTAGAATCTCTGCGAACCAATTTACCTGAATCTTTGGCAGAAATATGGGGTTATGACACTTGGACCGCCATTTATGACTATTATGCAGGACTAGGCCTGAAGGACAATACTTTGGTAATCGGAATTTCATCTCCAGACCATCGTGATAAAAATGATTATTGTCCAAATGATCCTGTGGAAAGCGAAATGTTTGCCAATTTATATGAACCTATTTGGGATAATGGGCAAAATGGAACGCCTGTCAATGATGAAAATTATTTCGCACTATATGTTTATAATCTCATTCAAACCGTAGGACAGGATGTGAAATTTTGGGAAATCTGGAACGAACCTGGATTTGATATTTCTGGAAAAAGTTCTATACCAAAAGGTCAAGCTGGAAACTGGTGGGACAATGATCCAGAACCTTGTGATTTTATCTTACGTGCTCCTATTTACCATTACATTCGTACACTCAGAATCGCTTATGAAGTCATTAAAACGCTGTCACCTGATGATTATGTGGTCTTATCTGGAGTAGGAAATGATAGTTTTTTAGATGCTCTTTTGAGAAATACCGACAATCCAAACAATGGAGATGTTTCCACTGAATTTCCTTTGAAATCTGGGGCATACTTCGATGTAATGGGCTTTCATGCCTATCCTTCTATCGATGGGAGTGTTCGGAAATGGAATAATACCAAAGGAGATTTTGACTACACAAGACATTCAGATGGAGCCATTCATGGATTTAAAGAACGTATCCAAAATCGTCAAAATCTACTGAATCAATATGGTTATGATGGAAATACTTTTCCGAAAAAACTTTGGACTATTACGGAATTTAATGTCCCAAGAAAAGCCTTTGGAGAAGCCTTTGGTTCTGATGTTTTGCAACGAAATTATATCATCAAAATGGTCACTACGGCTATTGAAGAACATATTGTGCAAACCCATCTTTATGCCATTGGTGAATTGGAAGATGAATCCGTCGCTGATGACGGATTTCAATTGATGGGACTTTATAAAAGATTAAATGATGTGCATCCTGGTGAAGAAATCATTACAGAACAAGGGATTGCCTATAAAACCGCTATTCAACAATTGGCAGGGACTAGTTTCGATGAAAATCGTACAACACAACTCAATCTACCTAATAATATCGGTGGTGGGGCGTATAAAAAATCCGATGGGCAGTATGTCTATGTGCTTTGGGCAAAAACCCAGATTGATAATTCTGAAACTGCTTCTGCAACTTATTCATTTCCAAATTTAGGATTCAATCAAGTTTATAAAATGAATTGGGATTTTTCGATTACAAAGCAATTTGAAACCATTAATACTCAAAATATTGCCTTGACAGGGACTCCTATTTTTCTAAATCCAAATTCGCCCCCTTCTACCCTATCTGTCTCTTTTCCTAATGGTAATGTGATGGAGGGAACAGGTACTGCTGCCGAAGGTGGAACGACCATTACTTGGGCGGCTCCCATTGTTACCACTACATGTCCAGAAGGGAATATTCAAATAGAAATCAATAATCTACCTGATAATAATTTTTACACATTTGGAGAACGAAGTATCCAATATAAAATCACGGATGGTTGTGGAAACATCGCCTACGCATCTGTTTTGGTAAAAGTTGCTAGTACGGGAGGTCCAGGTTTTAACTGTCATCCACATCATTGGGATTTCAATTTCTTAGGGAGTTTTAAAGGTCATAAATATCTTTTATCAAGAACTAAAATGACTCCTGCACAGGCTTTGGTGGCTGCGGAAACACATGGTGGTCAATTGGTGTCTATCGAAACAGCAGCTGAAAACGATTTTATCAAAGCACAATTGTACGAAGTGGCTTTAATTGGACTTACAGATCACCAAACAGAAGGGCAATTGCAATGGGAAAATGGAGCTCCTGTCATTTTCACTCAATTTGATGATTGTAGTTGGT
>CAZOHX010000592.1:0-2376 GCA_964579315.1 uncultured Saprospiraceae bacterium | reverse complement strand
AGGTATGATTCGTTTCATTTTCTCCTTTTTCAGCATTCCATGTACCAATATTTGCCATTTGAATACGATAAGATGGATTAAAAGATAAACTTTCTCGTCCGTCTTTAATGACTAAAGACAATTTATAATCTCCCAAGGGAATATCGCTTGGCAAACCAGCAGATACGTTTAGGATATGAGCCACTCCCAATGGCCATTTTCGAATATCATCGTAAATAATATAACTATAAATGTTTTGAGAAGCTGTATTTCTAAGATTGAGTTGAATAGAATAGGAATTGGTCGGATTGGCCCATCCTGTATTCATCAATTTAATTGAAAAATCCAATTTACCCATCGGTTTAGCTTCATTTTGCAAATGGGCATCTATCAATTCATATCGAAAACCCAATTTAGTAGCTATTTCATCCCAACAACCTTCATTTTTCCATTGGTTTAAAACTCCTTGATGATAATCCAAATTTAAAAAAGACCAATGAAAACGCTCTAATTCTGCTACACTATTCACACAATTGGACTGATTACTTGGATTACAAGTTTCTCCACCCACAATCATATACTTTGTATCATTTTCCAAATAGGCTTTCTCTATGGCAATATTGTTATAAGTACCATAATCTGAGCTATTTGCAACAAAGCAATCATTGTGAAATGCCAATCGAGATTTCGTAGATCCATTATAGGCTTCGGCCAACGTAATAGGATTCCAATCTGTCAACTCAGCCATTTTCTTTTTAAATGTTGGAGTTCGCAATTGTATCATGCGATCTTCTGGCAACACATCTAAGAGTGCATCCACTACAGTCCTTCGATCTTTCCAATTTTGCTCAGAAATCACTCCTGGACTTTGAGAAAAGTAATCTGTATAATACCATTCTCCCCAAGTACCAATAAAACCTGCTTGTAAAGTCAAAATGATATCACTATTTTCTTGCAACACTTGTTTTAATTGACTAATATGCAAAAGTACAATATCCAAAGGTGCATCCCCGTAAGGAGTTGTCACTTGAAATTTATAGGCAAATCTAACAATTATCTTAAATCCTGCTGCCCTTACGATATCAAAATCGTTTTTGATTCCATTGATTAAAGTAGAAGATAACGCTTGATTATTAAAGCCTTCTAAACTATAATTTTTCAAAATAAGACGAACCCCTTTCTCTTTGAAATTTTGGAGAGTTTCCCCATCGAAATCATCTACCTGATGGTAAAACCCCCGTTCAGGATTTGGCACTGGATTAGGGTTTACAGTAAAAGAAACATCAGTAAAGCTTTGAGCATTTAGACCGATTACCGAAAAAAATAAAACGATTTGCAAAAATATCTTCAAAATACAGTTTTTGTTAATAAAAAAAGGAAGACACTCCCCAAAAGTGCCTTCCAAGTAATAATTAATTATTTCATTTCTAATGTAAATCCATCAGTTTCATCTCCCCCATCAACAAATTGGTCTGGAGCCCAACCGACACCTGCCCAAGCTTTTTGTAATTGCAAAGCGAACTTAACTTTGTCACCATCAAATCCAGGGACTTTACTACGTTTAAAAGCCAATTCAAAAGTAACAAGATCACCATTTTCTTCCACATTACCAAGCGTATAGAAATCTGTTTCGCCATTAGGACTATATCCCCATCCATTATCGGTTCCAGAATAATCAAATAAATCAAACCATTCATGAGCCACATCACCTTCCATTAGTCCATCTAGACCAGCACCTGTCCAAAGTGTAGAATTAAATCCAGTTGATTTATCAATATCAGTATCTACAAAAACATCTAATACCATACTATCAATCAAGGCTCCTTTATACTTTACCTTTACATAAATATTATCGGCATCATAATCAAAAACTACTGATTCAATCACTCCAGAATTATCTCCCAAAGCAACAGAATACTCAGCGTCAGTCACCTTATCCCAGTCTGAAAAAGAGTTATCGGTCAAATCAATTCGAGTACCCTTATCTACCTTAACTTTAGAAGTGATATCATGCTTTCCTCCGTTTGCATCAGTAACTGTGAGTTTTACAGCATATTCTCCTTTCCCAGCATACGTGTGCGTTGGACTTTTTTCAGTGGAGCTTTCTCCATCTCCAAAATCCCAGTCATTGGTAGTTGTTCCTGAAACAGTAGATTCATTTGTAAAAACAACTGTATATCCGTCTGCGGCATAAGAAAATAAGGCATCCCCTGTAATTTGAGTTGGTTTTGTGTCATCTTTTTTACAAGAAGTAACAATTGCCGATAAAACGACAGCAAAAAATAAATACTTAAATAATGATAGGTTTTTCATAATCAAAATGTATTGTGGTTAAAAAATAATAAAAAATTTAATTTTGTTCACAAAGTGAATTTGCAATAATTTCGTCAATAGGTA
>CAZOHX010000591.1:0-2377 GCA_964579315.1 uncultured Saprospiraceae bacterium | reverse complement strand
CAACCTTTAAATTCAGATACACAATTGGCTATCAATTCTGTTTCCGATATTGTGATTGATCCTTCAAATGTAAATCGAATTTATATTTCAACGGGAGATGCCGAAATGTCTATGGGACATTTTTGTACCAAAGAAGCTGGGGTGATGACCGCACATACACCACTTTTTACATCAGGTATGTATCGGTCGGATGATGGTGGGCTGCATTGGAAGTCTATCAACGGCAAGCAAGAACAATTACTTGATTTTTTTAAGAAAGGTGGTGTTATTCGAAAAATATTGTTGCATCCCTTTGATAGAAATATTTTGTTTATTGCTACGAGCGAAGGTATTTTTAAAACCCAAAATGCTACGGATCAATTTCCGTTTTGGGAAAAAATATCAAGTGATTTTTCTGATATTGAGTTAAAAGGATTGGAATTTCATCCTAACAATCCTAATATAATTTATGCAAGTGGCTATAATATTTATCGTTCAGAAGATGCTGGTCTAAATTGGAAAACCATTACAGGAAGAAGTTTTGGATTGGATTTGGAAGAAATGTCTAGCAATTTTATTGTCCTTAGAATCAATATTGCTACGACACAGGCCAATCCTAATTTGCTTTACGCTTTTATTGTTGGGAAATTAAAAGGAGCAAAGCATGGTAAGGATATGACTATTTACCTATATAAATTTGATGGTCATCGATGGAAGGAATTGCATAGCCCACGTAGGCAAGGTGGCAATGGTATTATTAGTGCATCCCGCACAGCTATTATTGCTTCTCCATTTGATGAAAATGAAGTTTATTTTGGAACAACAAAACTGTATGGGGGGAAAGAAATTTCAAAAAAAGTAAGAGCCTTATCTCCTTATGTTGGTAATCAATATCATGCGGATATTCATGCTTTAGCATTTGAGCCTTGGACCAAAAATTTATTTGTAGGTACAGATGGAGGCATACATGTCAAAGATTTGACCAAAGAAAATACTTCTGGCTGGACGGATATTTCTGAAGGTTTACAAGTAGCAACGATTTATAAATTTGATCATGCGGATAATTCTACGCAACGAATTATTTTAGGAAATCAAGATACAGGTACTTATGTTTATGAAGATGGCGAGTGGAAAATCATTGCAGGCGGAGATGGTTTTAATGGCGAAGTAGATGGTAAGTCTGGAATTGCATTTTTCTCTAATCATGATGATGATTTAGCTTCTTATGATTTTACTAAAAAGAAAGTTGGTGAAAGATTTAGACCTGTGGGAGCAAGGTTTGAAAAAAGATATTTGCCTAAGGAGCCCGATGGCAAAAAAGTGAAAATCAGGGGTACTTTTAATGCAATGAATCATCCAAAGACAGAAAAAATGATTTTTTCAATGTCAGAATTATTTGAAAGAAAGATTCAGGGAGCCGTAAAAGGGAAAATGACCCGAGATTCTTTATGGAAAATTCGATCGGATGTTGGAAAATCGGGTTTTCCCTTATGGAAAAGACAGTATCATATTTTTGATATTTCTATGGACGATCCCAATTATATGCTGACAGCAATATCTGGTATGGTGGTGGACAATACTACTCGAGTAGGTGGTGGCTTCTCATTCAACTCTTTGTTGTTTCGTTCTACAACAGGTGGGTGTGATGGTGAAAAAGATTATAAATCTAGAAATTGTTTTACCGATATTACCAAAAATCTTATAAAATCTGGTATTCATAATAAGATTTATACTCCATTGAATCCTGAAATTGAAAATATGGATATTCCTGTGATTACAGGATTGATTTTTCATCCAGAAAATCATAAGACAGCTTGGATTACATTTACTGGATACGAACCCGATATTAAAGTATGGAAAACTATGGATGGAGGAGATACATGGTTTAATGCGGATTCTACAGGCTCTTTGAATAATTTGCCTATCAATTGCATTACTTACGAGTATGGTAGCAATGATATGGTTTATGTGGGTACAGATGCAGGGGTATATTTCAAGGATGCAAGTATGAAAGACTGGAAAAAATATTGTGATTTTCCCAATGTGCGAGTGACCGATTTGAATATTAATTATTGTATGGGGGTGCTTAGGGCTTCTACTTTTGGACGTAGTTTATGGGAAGGAAATTTGATGGGACATACTCAAAGTCTTGGAAATGTAGCATTGGTTATTGATGAAGAAACCACTTGGGATTTTGATAGGGGATTGGACCGAAATTTAAGAATAAAATCTGGGGCACGATTGACCATTCGTGGAACTTTGGACAATCCTACTCATTTTAGTATGCCTAAAAATGGTAAAATTATCGTAGAACCTGGGGCAACCCTTAGAATTATCCATGCATCGGTTCTTAATAATTGTGGACAAAATTGGGATGGCATTCAAGTATGGGGGGATA
>CAZOHX010000590.1:0-2384 GCA_964579315.1 uncultured Saprospiraceae bacterium | reverse complement strand
ACTATATCCTCTGTGTTGATATGGTCTAAGGGTTGCTTTGAGTTTAGAAGGGGTATCAATTAAATCGTATTTTATCAATTCTTCAATCAGTAACTTTGCTTCATTATTCAATTCTATTGGAGCTCCGTCTATTTCTCCCGCAAGAGCTACCCTAAGTATATCCATATTGCTCAATTTTGGGGGTTTTAAAAAATGCTTATTGAGCTTCATTAAATCTGATTCATCTACATAAATATATTTCCCTTTGTATTGGGTTAATCCGGCTGCATTTTGAATCAATTTACGAAAATCCTCGTAAGAGACAAGTTCATTTCCAATACTTATCTCCCATTTGAATTTTAATAATCTTGATAAACCTAATAAGCCGGAAGTCGTTGAGCCGCTAGACGAAATTCTAATTGAAGATTTTGGTTTCAATATCTCTTTCAAGGACTTGGGCAGTAGTACCTTTATTCCCAAAAGCTTCATTATAGGGCTAATACTAAAAAGAAAATCTGCAAAAGTCTCCTTATTGTAATGCATCGCTTGTTTTCCCTTACTGTTAATATAAGAGTTAACACCTTCAATATATGTACTGAGTAAGTCTAAATCTTTGTACAAATCAAATAATTTAGTTTGCTCTTTTGTTTTTGCAATAAACTCAGATAAAGGCTGAGGTTTACTCAATGCTTTTTCTTTTTTGGCAATGCTTATATCAACTGAAAAATTATTATCTCCCATTTCGTCTATTTCCAATAGAGGAAAATAATCACCTAAGTCAAATTCAAATAATCTCAACCATCTGGCGATACTTAGTGGAAATGACCCCTCTGACATTCCCGAAAATGAAGATATATTTTTTGTAAAGAAAATATCATTGGTATAGTCACTATCAAAGTAAAAGTTATTGAAATAAAATATTAATTCCGTGATAATTAGACCAACACTTAAAAATGCATTGGCTCTTTGTTTTTTATTAATAGAAATACCGTAATCAGAATTTAATTCTTCTAAATATTCAGATAGTTTTGAATCCAAAATTGCAGGCATCCAAAGTATTAAGTATTTTCCTTTTTTCGACAATAGTTTTGGGGCAATCAATCCCTTATTAATACAATGCAAAGCTAGCTTAAGCTTCTCGTGATACAGCAGATAGCTTGGGTGACATTGTTCCAATACAGAGGAAGACATTTCCCATAAGTTCGATAGTGTTATCGGAGAAAAACTTAACTTATTTCTTGAAAAAGTAGCTATTAGCTCAGTATCTGAACTGTATCCAGCAAATTCTATTTCATTAAAAATAGGGTGAAGAGTTTGCTTAAATGACAATATCTTTGATGATAAAGTACTAAATCGCTTTAGCTTTTTCTCATACACTTGCTTGAAATCTCCATACAAATAAAATGGAGGATCTGACTCTAACAAATGAAAAAACTCCTCCATCCTATTGGTTAGCTGTGAATAATCAACACCATCTGCGTATTTTACCTGATTTTTATCCGTTATGATATTTTTACTAAAAAATTCTTGCTGACTTTCTATAGATTTATTTTGGAAAGCATTTACATCAATCTTTTTTTTATTTAAAACTTTTATCAAATCAGTATCTCTAAATTTAAAAAGGACAAAAGGATTATTGTCTATATCCTTGCATACTTTGTATATGGTAGCAGCGATATGTTTGCAAGGGACAGCCCAGTCAGGACAAGAACATTCCATTCCCATATCATTTGACTCTTCGGGAAAAAGCTGTAAGCCAATTTCTTCTGTAAGTTCATACGAAAGCGGATCCATCTTCCCATTTAGTAACTTTGAGATAATCGTAGGATAATCCATTATCTTTTTGATGAGTTTATTAACATCTTTAGCCTTAAATTTATCCATCCATAGCGTCACTTTATATGGATAGTAGCGACTGCCTTCGACAAAAGCGACTACCTTGCCATCACTAATTTCCAATTCACTCACTCTTCCATTTCGAGCATAAGACGCTCCCCGCGGCAGTCTGTTGCTATAATCAATATTGGTTAAAGAGTCTAACCATCGCTTTCCCCACCAGGTTTTACCAAATTTCTCAACTGCCATATTTATTTTTTATATCTAGTTTCAAGCATTGCACTTATGCTTTCTAATCAGTTTAATTATACAATAGCTTTTTTAAGTACAATGACATATTTACCAAAATAATAAGAGCTGGTACTTCAATCAATGGCCCGATCACACCGACAAAAGCTTGTGGTGAATTAATACCAAATACAGAAATAGAAACTGCTATCGCTAGCTCAAAATTATTACCGGTTGCAGTAAATGAAACTGCAGCATTTTGTCTGTAATCAACACCCATTGCTTTACCAATAAAAAAACTCATAAAAAACGTGAGGATGAAATATGTTATTAATGGTAGA
>CAZOHX010000589.1:0-2393 GCA_964579315.1 uncultured Saprospiraceae bacterium | reverse complement strand
TTCCAAACAAGCCAATTTGGTGGGTGGCGTGGTATTGGATAATAATGGGAAAAAACTTTTTACTGAAATCATGCATTATGATTTGCAAGAAAAAATTGCGTCCTACCATTCAGGAGCTCTTTTGGTGCAAGATAGTGCCCAATTGCAAAGTCGTCATGGTTACTATTATATCAATGATGATGAAATTTATTTCAAAGATAGCGTCGTCGTGATCAATCCAAATATGGAATTGCATACCGATACTTTAAAATACAATACCAAACAAAATCGGGCAACTTTTTTGGGTCCTACCCGAATTTTGCAAGGTGATAGTAAAATATATTGTGAAGCTGGATACTATGATATGGTTAAAAAATCTGCTTTTTTCACCCAAAATCCACAATATTTACAAGGAGATAAAAAAGTGACTGCGGATGAAATAGAGTATCATGGTGATAAAAAGAAAGTTATTTTAAAAGGAAATGCTAAATATATAGCAGGAGATAAAATCGCATCTGCGGATAAGATTCTTTATGATGAAAAAGCAGATATCACCTATTTACAAGGGAATGCATTGTATCGTGATGGCAAACAAAATGTGCGTGGAGATGAGATCACTTATGATGCCAAAAATGATATTTTGACCACATCTGGTAGAAGTAAAGTAGTGGATCAAGGACAAATTTTAATTGCAGATGATATCCAATATGATAAAAATTCTGGAAATGGTACGGCAACAGGACATGTGGTTTGGGAAGATACCGTATCTCAAATAATCATTAAGACAGACCAGTTGATTTCCAATAAAAAACAAGATTTTGTCAAAGCAATCGGAGAAAGACCTTTATTAATATCTTTGATTGATAATGATTCTTTGTACATGACAGCCGATACCTTTTTGATTGTACGGGATACATCCGTAATAGATAGCTTGGGAAAGAAAAGAAAACTATTGCTAGGATATAATAATGTAAAAGTTTACAAAAGTGATTTACAAGCAATTTGTGATTCGTTGGTATATAATGAACGAGATTCGATGTTTTTTTTCTATAATCATCCCATTATTTGGTCGGATACTTCTCAATTTAAGGGAGATACCATTCAAATGGTCATGAAAAACAAACATTTGGACAAAATTTATTTAAACCAAAAGGCATTTATTATAAATTCGTCTGATGAGAAATTTTTCAATCAGATAAGTGGGCGTGATATTACAGCAAAATTTAAAAAGAACCAATTGGATAGTATATTTGTGGTTGGAAATGCACAATCTGTTTATTATTTACAAGATGAACAAAAAGCGTACATTGCCGCTAACAAAATTGTTTGTAGCGAAATGAAAATGGACTTCGATAACAATAAAATATTAAAAATTAAAGGCTTTCCACATCCCAAAGCCAAACTAGTACCCATGAAAAATGCCAATTCTCCTGAGCTAAAACTCGATGGTTTTGAATGGATTATCAAAAAACGCCCAAAATCCATAGCAGATTTGTTTACCAAAGATGTTGAAATAAAAGAAAATCGTGAACAAGAAAATACAAAAGTTGTTTCTGATAAAAAAGACTTGATAAAAAAATAAAAAGATGAAAAAAATAACTACAATTTTATTTTGCATGCTTGGTTTGACCCTTTTTGCACAAAATAATGTATTTACTCAAGCCAATGAAGCCTATTATAAAAAAGATTATAAAACTGCCATTTCGAAATATGAATCCTTGGTAGATCAAGGCTTATCATCTTTTGAACTATTTTATAATTTAGGCACAAGTTATTCCCAGAAAGGAGATTTAGGTAAATCTATACTGTATTTTGAGAAAGCCAAACTCATCGATCCCAAAAATCCACTTTTAACTAATAATTTGGCTATAGCAAACGGGAAATTGAAAGATGAAATTGAAAGTATTGCCCCCTTTTTCTTGGAAGCATGGTGGCAAGATTTTTATAGATTACTCAGTGCCAATATTTGGTCTTTTTTATCTTTGATTTTTATTTGGCTAGGCATATTTGCACTTGCCAAATGGATTTTATCAAATCGTAATGCACAAAAAATGCTATTTTATAGTTTCCCATTGCTTCTTATTGGCTTCCTTTCCTTTTTCGCTGCAAAAAGTGCAACCAATTTTGAATTAAATCCTAGATTGGGAATCGTATTAGCTCCTGAAACGCCCTTGAAAAGTGGAGCAGATGCTAGTAGTGATGATATATTGACGATTCATGAAGGACTCAAGGTGGATTTAGTAGATCAAATTGGAGATTGGTATAAAGTTCATTTAAAAAATGGGGAGATTGGTTGGTTAAAAAAAGATGTGGTTGGAAAGATTTGAAAAAGTTAATTGAGTGTGTGACATATAGTGGGAGATTTTGGTTTTACAATATTCCATTGCCACACCATGTTGAAAAGTGGCAAAGCC
>CAZOHX010000588.1:0-2396 GCA_964579315.1 uncultured Saprospiraceae bacterium | reverse complement strand
TTGAAAACAGCTCAATTGACAGAAAATATCAAAATAAGTGGGGGCGAAATTGTTATAAAAAATGGTATTCCTACAGGGCTATTGATTGATAATGCAATGGATTTGGTGAAAAATTTAATTCCTAATGCGGATTTAGATACAAAGATTCAAGGTTTGCTAGAAGGTCAAACAAACTGTTTTGAAGTAGGATTGACCGCTGTACATGATGCTGGTTTGGATAAATCGGATATTCTTATTTTAGATTCACTGCAACAATCGGGAGATTTAAAAATGAATACCTATGTTATGCTTAGTCCTACTAAAGCAAATTTTGATTATTTTATGAATAAAGGGATTTATCAAACCGAGAAGATGCTCATTCGTTCTATCAAATTATATGCAGATGGAGCTTTGGGGTCTAGGGGGGCAAAACTAATAGCCCCTTACTCTGATGATCCTGATAATTTGGGCTTGTTATTGACTCCAGAAGATGAACTTTTTCGACTTTCCAAAAAAGCAAATCAAGCAGGTTATCAAGTCTGTACACATGCGATTGGCGATCGGGGAAATCAAATTGTTTTAGATATTTATGCCCAATTGTTGAAAACTAAAAATGATAAAAGATGGCGTGTTGAACATGCACAGGTAATTGATAAAAATGATTTTGATAAATTTGGTCGATATAGTATTGTTCCATCCGTACAACCTACTCATGCTACTTCGGATATGTATTGGGCTGAGGAGCGTTTGGGAGATAGAGTAAAATATGCCTATGCGTATCAAAATTTGCTCCATCAAAATGGTTGGATTCCTTTGGGATCGGATTTTCCTGTGGAGGATATCAATCCGTTGTTTGGTTTTTATGCGGCAACTGTTCGAAAAGATCAAAAAGGTTATCCTGATAAAGGTTTTCAATTAGAAAATGCCATTTCTAAGAAAGATGCTCTAAAAGGTATGACCATTTGGGCTGCAAAATCTGCATTTCAAGAGGATATTATGGGAAGTATTGAAGTTGGGAAATTAGCCAATTTTGTGATTTTAGATCAAGATATAATGGATTCTAATCTTATGGACACCTACAAAATTAGCGTTTTAGCTACCTATATTGACGGAAAAAATGTGTTTTTAAAGAAAAAATAAGAAAATATTTGGAATTACAGTTTTTTGCCATACATTTGTAGTTAATGTTTGTTTGATAATTTTTATTTCACATTCATAAAACATATATGAGAAAACGATAAATTATTTTTTAATTAATTTAATCGTTTTGAGAACACTGTTGCCATTTTATAATTCCAAAAGTAATATTTTCATTATTACTTTCTGTTTTCTATTGTTTTGTTCTTTTACAGGCACTAGGAAATTTAAATCTATTAAAATTATTCCAAGTAGTTTGAATGTGGTTTCTAATTGTCATGAATCATCTACTTTCAATGTGCAAATCGTAAAGAAGGTATCTGTTACCACAAAAATACCAAAGGTGGAAACTGTCAAAATCCTAAAGAAGTTATCTTCAAAATGGAATATTGTCGTGAAGCACAAAATTGATTTTTTCAATACTTATGGCTTCCTAAATCCTATTTCGATGGATAAGATTGTGCCAAAATTGAATGTTATTTCTAAAGAAAGCTTTTTTAGAAAACGAGCGAAAGTACAAAAGAAAATATCAACAAGTATTTTTCCGATGGTTTTTCAAAATAGTCTATTGAAAGCAAAAACTGAAAATAAATTGGTTTTGGTTGATTTTGGTGCGGATTGGTGTGTACCTTGCCAAATATTTGAAGATTATACTATCAAGTTACCCAATGTAAAATCATATTTGGATGAAAATTATGTAGTACAACATATTGATATTGAGTCTTTTGATGGGATTGCTTTAAAAAATTACTATAAAATTAAATTATTGCCTACCATTTTGATTATGGATGGAAATAAAAATATTCTTAATCGCTTCGAGGAGGGTCTTTCTAGCGAAAAATTATTATCGGTTTTGGCTGCTAGTCAAGATGAAGCCAGTATAACTGAAAGACCTAATCTCCATTATTAACCCCAAATAAAATGGATGATTAGAGTGGTAGTGCATGTCCTTGCACTACCATTTTTTTTTGTAAAACATGAGTGTATGATGTGATAAATGACAAGTAGTCTTTTTTGCTACTTTTTTCGGCTGTTAAAAAAAGTAAAATAGGAGAAGAGATTTTGACACTTAAATTTCAAAACACTTCGGTTTTTGGCTATCTTGGTGTTTTCTCCTTTTTATTAAAAAAAACTGTTTTCACGGATTTTATTTCCATTTTTACTAAAATTCATAAGGCGGTCGCCATGACATCTGGCTTTCCTGTTTTGGTTGGGCATACTATAGTAAATGCATTGCGCCATCTTTTTGTAAAGATCTTGAAGTGTTTCGCCCCCCACCA
>CAZOHX010000587.1:0-2408 GCA_964579315.1 uncultured Saprospiraceae bacterium | reverse complement strand
GAAGCCATACAAGGTCAGTAAGAAAAGTAAGCGTTTACAACGAAATAAATTTCATTGGACTTTAAAAAATATTCGAAAAACATCCCAAGAATTTATACCTTATACCTTTTCTCCGCAATCGTTTGCACCTTTCTAATTTTATTTCTTATTTTGGAGACAAATTTAGAAATATGAATAAAATAAGACCTGTAATATTGTTTATCGCAATATTCGTAGCATTTGGAATTTCTATTCTAAAAGCACAAGAATCAACCGTAAAAATAAATTACGAAGGAAAATCAGTTGCTCAACTCAAACACGCCTGGTTTGCCAAATGGCTCACCCACCCAACGGAGTCCAATGTAGATTATGGTGTCTTTTTGTATCGTAGAAATTTTGATTTGGCTACAAAACCTGAGCATTTCAAAATATATGTTTCCGCAGATAATCGTTATAAATTGTATGTCAATGGAAAGTTGGTAAGCAATGGACCTGCAAGGGGAGATATTAATCATTGGCGTTACGAAACGGTCGATATTGCAGAAGCACTACAAGTAGGAAAAAATAATATCGCTGCCGAGGTGGTCAATTTTGGAGAATTCAAACACGCTGCTCAACATAGTTTTCAAACCGCATTTATTTTACAAGGAGATTCTACCAATGTCGTAAATGTAAACACGGATACGGATGATACTTGGAAAATAACTAAAAATTTTGGATTTGATTTCATTCCGTTTGTAAGTGATTCTGTTGGAGGATATTATGCTGCTGGTCCAGGAGATATTTTAGATGCATCTAAATACCCATGGGGCTGGAATCAAGTAAATTATGACGATAGCAAGTGGGTAAGTCCCCGTGCCGCTACTGTAGAATTTGCCGTAGGACGTGGATTCCTTTTTGGAAGTACATGGTATCTTGTTCCTAGAGAGATTCCGTTTATGGAAGAAGAAGTTACTCGTTTTGAAAAAGTCATTCGTACAGAAAACGTCTCTCAAAATACCACTTTTTACAAGGGAAATGATGCTTTGATTATTCCACCCAATACCAAAGCAACTATCTTATTGGATCAAGCGCATCATACCATTGGATATCCAGAATTGTTGTGGAGTAAAGGAAAGAATTCAAAAATAAAAATCACCTATGCAGAAGCACTTTTTTATAAAAAATCACATGCTCGATCTGCACATGGAGGTTGGATGAAAGGACATCGAAATGAGGATTGGGAACATAAAGAAATTCGTGGTTATTATGATGTAGTTTATCCTGACGGGGGCGAACATCGAAAATATAAGCCGTTAGCAATGCGAACTTATCGTTTTGTACAATTAGATATTGAAACGAAAGATCAATCCTTAGTCATTGATGATTTTTATGGCGTTTATACTGCCTATCCGTTTGAAGAAAAAGCAAGTTTTCAAGCAAATAATAAAGAATTAGATGAAATTTGGGATGTTTCGTGGCGAACATTGAGAAACTCAGCAACGGAAACTTTTATAGATCCCTACTATGAACAATTACAGTATGTTGGAGATTCAAGAATAGAATCTATGGTCTCCATCTATGTCTCAGGAGATGATCATTTGATGAGAAAAGCGATAAAATCCTTTGATGATTCTCGGTTGCCTATGGGATTGACTGCAAGTCGATTTCCTTCCTATATTGTACAAGTTATACCAACGTATTCATTGCTTTGGGTGGACATGATTCATGATTACCACATGTATCGAGATGATCCTGAATTTATACGACAATTTTTACCAGGGATGAAAACCGTTTTAGAATGGTTTGAACGAAAAATAGATAAGACGGGTATGCTAGGACCATTAGATTGGTGGAATTTCACCGATTGGACTAAAGGATTTCAAAATGGAATCCCACCTGGAGCTGATGATGGTCATTCCGCCAATGTAAGTTTGCAATATGTAAAAGCACTTCAAAATGCGGCAGAATTGTACCGATATTATCATTGGGATGATACAGCAGATCGATATACAAAATTGGCGGAAAGTGTAAAGAAATCCGTTTATAAAAATTGTTATGATCAAACAAAAATGATGATTGCCGAGCGACCCGAAAAAGATGTTTTTTCACAACATACTAATATTTTTGCCATCTTGACCGATGCTGTTCCAATTGGTAAACAAAAATATTTGATGAAACAAATATTGAAAGATACCTCCTTGATTCAGACATCAGTTTATTTCAAATATTATCTAGCTAGAGCATTGCAAAAAGTAGGGATGGGCGATGAATATCTAAATCAATTAGCCCCTTGGAAGTACATGTTATCTCAAGGGATGACTACATTTGGTGAAACGGATAAGAATCCACGATCGGATTGTCATGCTTGGAGTTCGAGTCCATGTTTTGAAATGTTGCATACTGTAGCAGGAATCCAGCCAGAAAGTCCGGGATTTACATCTGTACTG
>CAZOHX010000586.1:0-2412 GCA_964579315.1 uncultured Saprospiraceae bacterium | reverse complement strand
ATGTTTTTTAAGGATTTGATTGCAAAAATCAATGGCATCTTCACTTTTTTCATTAAAATACAATTCCTTCCATAATATTGCGAAAGCATCATCATCTTCTGTTTGTTTGTAATACAGAAAAGCTAATTTTCGCAATTCATCGTACTTTTTTTGACCTAATAAGGCATGATATAGTAATGAAATAATTTGTTCATCGTTTTCATTAGATTTCAACAACTCCTGACATTCCTTTTCAGCCAAACCAAAATCACCTTTTTGATTCAATAATAATATGTCCATATATTTTGTATTCATAAACTCTCTTTTTTTGAAATTTGGTGCAAGATAGCTGATATAATCCTTTATTTGAAATAGTCCTAGAATTATAAACCAACCTTTCCCTCAAAGAAATCAACCGTTAATCAAAGAAAATTACTAACTTGTGCGGAAAAACATAATATGAGATATCTAAATTCAAAAATCCTATTATTTCTCGGTTTTGGATTACTTTTTTTTGGATGCGTTGAGCCCATTCACAAGTTTTCTGGTCTAGCACCTGGATATTGGAGAATGCAGTTGCAATTACAGCACAAAGTTCCTAAATTTAAGGGAGATCACATGACTGTCAAAGAATTGCGAGCTTTCAAATACCAAGAAACGGATGATGGGGTACTGCCTGTAAATTTTGAAGTAATTTATGATTCTAAAGATGATTTTCATATCGAAATTATCAATGGAGAAGAAAGAATCCCCGTAAATGATATCAGAATTGGTCGAGATAATCGAACAGCAAAAGATACCATTAGGATTGAATTTCCACTTTACGATTCCTATATTACTGGTATTTATGCAGAGAAAATCATCCAAGGATTTTGGGTAGTAAAAAGTCGTAAAAATTATAAAATCCCGTTGGTCATCGAACAAGGGAAAAAATACCGTTTCAATACGGCTGCTGTCACTCCCAAAACGGATATTTCTGGCAAATGGGAAACTACTTTTGGGATAGATACGTCTGACCAATTTATGGCTATCGGACAATTTAAGCAAAAAGGTAACCATCTAACAGCAACTTTTGCCACCGAAACAGGTGATTTTAGATTTTTAGAAGGAGATGTTCAAGGTGATAAAATCAGTTTGTCCACCTTCGATGGGTCTCATGCTTTTTTGTTTACAGGCAAAATCATGGATGATAATCACATTTCAGGAGAGTTCAAATCGGGCATTCACTACTCCACCCTTTGGAATGCCGTTCGCAATGAAAATTTCCATTTAAGAAATCCCGACTCACTGACTTTTATCAAAAAAGGATATGATAAATTTGAATTTGAATTTCCCAACACAAATGGAGAAATGGTCAATTTAAATGATGAAAAATATCAAGGAAAAGCAAAAATCATTCAAATAATGGGGACTTGGTGTCCAAATTGTAAAGATGAATCAAAATTCTTAACATCTTATCTAAAAAATCATCCCAATCCAAATCTCGAAATAATTGGCTTGGCTTTTGAAAAGAATATGGATAAGAATATAGTACTTCCCAAACTAAAAAGGTATAAAAAGAAATTGAAAATGCCTTATGAATTACTATTTGCTGGGGTATCAAAAAAAGAAGGTGCAGCAAAGGCATTGCCGATGTTGAATCATATCATGTCGTATCCCACAATGATATTTTTGACAAAAGACAATCATGTAGCCAAGATTCACACTGGATTTTTCGGTCCTGCAACGGATGAATATGATGCATTTACAAAAGATTTTAATGATTTTGTGAATCAATTGGTGAAGATGTAATTTTTAACTTGAGAAAATGACACAAACGATCAAATGCTTTATTGCTCACAGCAGTAAAAATAAAGATTATGCACATAATCTGGAACAAAACGTTCCTGATATTCCCTTTTTTACCATTTCTGATACAGACTTATTGCCTGGAGAAACACTTTCAGGAGCTATCACCTTGTTGAATAAACCAGGGTTTATTTTGATTAGTGACAACTTTTTGAAGTCCACTGCTTGTATGTATAATATACTTTCTCTTTTTGATGAAATTGAACAACGTGAGCTATATTCCTTTGTAATTGTTGATGGAATTGACCATGCTGGACATCCCTATCCTACTCAATTATCCGATATCAATCATGTGATTCAATACATGAATTTTTGGCAAACCAAATATGATCAACTTAGAAAAGAAATCAATAAGGATGGCGAAAATGTCGATATTGAAAAAACAAAATTGTTGGTTAAATTGCAAAATATTGCAGGATCAACTGGTGAGTTTTTGAGAATTTTGCGTAAAGGTGGGCTAGTTAAATATACAGATCTACTTGCTAACGAACAAGCGATTTTACATGAACATCTAAATAAAGAAGCAGTAAAGATTGTTCCAACTATTACCGAAATCCCTGAAGAAAACAGCTTAGAAGCGGTTGT
>CAZOHX010000585.1:0-2414 GCA_964579315.1 uncultured Saprospiraceae bacterium | reverse complement strand
AAGCCGATAACTTAAATTATAAAATACCAGAAAAATCAAGTTTTTATATATTGCGATGTGGTTTGGATTTTCCATTGATTTGCGGTGATACACATACCGAAATTCCATTCTACAAAATCCCAAGAACTGACCACATTGGAGACGATTATGATAATCTCTTTTTTTGGAATAAAAACTACGACCGATTACATGGTTTATGGTTAAACAGTAAGTATGAAGTATTTGCAGAAGAACAAATGCAAGATGTGTATTCGGCCATCAACAAGCAGGGACGTGAATTATGTACAAAAATTGAGCATCTAACTGGCGTACCAACTTATTATTTTCTACACAATTATAAATCTTGGTCAAAAGAAAAAGACAAACAACAAAAATGCCCAATTACAGGAAACGATTGGCGAATAGAAGGAAAAACGTCATCTGATTATATCGCTTTTAAATGTGATGAATGCCGCTTGGTTTCTGAGTTATCAACCAATAGTAGTGAAAGTGAAGAGCCGTTATTTTAACTCTAGATGTCTCTTTGAAGACAATTTGCTAATTTAACAAGTAAAAATAAATAATTGCAAGTTTATTTTTAATGAAAAAATCCTAATTTACCATCGAAAATAAAATAATGAGTGTTTTCTAGTGTTCACTACCGATTGGCTTGTACGATTGAATTATCTAAACTATTTGTTGAGTTTAAATGTTTTCTATGTCCAACTATTTAATTGTACCAAAATAATATGAGAAAGAAAATATTTATTACAGGAGGAACAGGATTTTTAGGACAAGAAGTTATAAAACGACTTTCAAAAGAAAATGTAGAAATTAAAGGAATTGCTCGTTCTGAAAAGTCTATTACTAAACTAAAGAAAATGGGAGTTTCTCCGATTTTAGGAAGTTTAGAAAATATAGCCGAATGGGAAAAAGAATTAAAAGATCAAGATGTAGTAATACATTGTGCAGCTCCAGTAGAATTTTGGGGAGAATGGGATAAATACCAAAAGGGTATAGTTGATGCAACGAAATTTTTGTTTGATGCAAGTGAGAAAAATGATGTCAAGCAATTTATTTTTATAAGTTCTGAAAGTGTTTTACAAGATAAAAAAGATTTAGTTAACATCACTGAGAACGCCCCCTACCCAAGAGAGCCCAACTCATTTTATGGTAAATCTAAAATGCTTGCAGAAAAATACATACTTCATAAAGAAACCAATATGAATTGTATCATTTTAAGACCCACTTTTATTTGGGGAAAAGGAGTAAAAGCGCTGGAAACAATAGTTGATAAAATTAAATCCAATGACTTTATGTGGATAAGCAAGGGGAAGGCTATGTTTGAGATGGTTCATGTAAAAAATGTTGCAGAAGCCATATTTTTATCTATTGTGAATGGGGAAAATAGGAAAAAAGAAATATATTTCGTTACAGATGACAACCCACAACCTGTTCGGCAATTTTTAACTAAACTAATTAAAACACAAGATGTTGTGCCCCCAAATAAAAGCATTCCAAAATGGTTGGCACTTTCATTGGCAAATTTGATAGAAAAGATTTGGAAAGTATTTAAAATTAAATCAACTCCTATGATTACTAGATTTGATGTTGCTTTTGTTGCAATGCCTAGAAAATATAATATTTCAAAAATAAAGAATGACCTAAAATACCAACCAATTATCAGTGAAAAAAATGGATTAAAAGAGATGACAGTATGAAAAATATAATAGAAGAATTTTATGACGCATTTAGTAATTTAGATGCTGAAAGAATGGTAGAATGTTATCATAAAGACATCATTTTTGAAGACCCTGCTTTTGGAAAGCTAAAAGGAGAAAAAGCCAAAAATATGTGGAGAATGATTTGCCAAGGTCAAAAAGGTAAAAATTTTATTGTAAAAGTATCAAATATAAAATACGACAGCAGAAACTCAACGGGAAGTGCCCATTGGGAAGCACATTATGTTTTTAGTCAAACAGGTAAAAAAGTGCATAATATCATTGATGCAAAATTTGAATTTAAAAATGGAAAAATTATAAAACACATTGATTCGTTCAACATCCATACTTGGGCAAAGCAAGCAATGGGATTTAAAGGATTTATTTTAGGAGGAACTAATTTCTTTAAGAAAAAATTAAATATCCAAACGAATCAATTACTTGAAAACTTTGAAAAAGCGTAACTAAATGAAAGCATTGCAAATAACGGGTTATGGAAAAATAGAAGAAAACTTAACCTTTTCCGACATTAAATTACCTACTATAAAAGACAATGAATTACTTATTGAAATACATTATGCAGGCATAAACCCCATAGATTACAAAATAATTGAAGGAGCAATGAAGCCCATCAAAAAATTAGATTTTCCTGCACCTATTGGTTTTGATTTTAGTGGTAAGGTGCTTGAAAAAGGAAAAAATGTATTGGATTTT
>CAZOHX010000584.1:0-2417 GCA_964579315.1 uncultured Saprospiraceae bacterium | reverse complement strand
TAAAAATTTCAATAAATTTGACCAATTGATTGATTCAGAAAAGATACAGTTGGATGAATTAAATGCTTCTTATGCTAGTATTGATACTGATATTTGCGAGTTGAAAAAAGCTATATCATCTCAATAGAAAAACTGATTGAGTAACAAATAGTGAGAGATTTTGATTTTATAATTCCATCTTAACATCAAAGTGGCTTTACCATTGCAATATCTCTAGCCCAAAAGGCGATGGTTAAAAGACTAGTAGCGTAGCTACGGCACTATCTTTCAAAATCACCTAATAACGTTATTTCAACATCTTACCAATAGACTTAGGTAATGCACTTTTATTTACTAAAATCGCAATAGTTTTCATTTTAAAATAAGCTTCAGACATATATAAAAAACCATTTTCAGGACCAATTTGACCCCAAGAATTTTTTATCAAATAGTATTTTGTACCATTTTGGTCTTTTCCCATCCCTACAATGTGCATAAGGTGATCATCTGTGGTAGTCAAATCTTCAAAATGGATTTGTCGGTTATCCTGCGTAACCACAATTTCTTTTCCTGGAGCATCAAATGGATCTTTTATGTCTTTTAATGGTAAGATGGCTAATCCCCTTCTTGACGAAAACCCATCTTCACTAACATCCCCATCCCAAGCAACGGTATATCCATTATCTAAAGCATTGTCCACTATTTGGACCAATTCATTTAATTTTACATTAAAATAACTACCATTTGAATAATTATCAGGTATTTCCAAAATGAAATTTGAATAAAAAGGATGGTGAGAAAAAGATGTAATACTGATATAATTATCCGCATCAAGCCCTAAACTTTTGGCAAAAGATTTCGGGTTATAAGATTTTCCGTTGTAGGTAAATTGACTTGGATATGCTCCCATATAAGAGTCCATAATGCACTGAAATGCCCCTTGCCAATGCTCAGATAATCGTCCTTTTTTCACCAATCCATCCAAAAAGCCCTTTAATCCAGCTTCCATTTCATCGTGATCATACACTAAATCTCCATCCAATTTTCCAGAATAAACAGATTCTGGCATCACTCCATTATCTCTCAAGACCCGAATTAAATCATGTGACAAACTACCCTGTCCAAAATTGGCTTTTCCTTGTCGAAATAGATAGTTTTGAGCTTTATCCTTATATACATTTTGCACAACAAACATTTCTGATAAATCGACATCTCCCTTTCCCATTCTTAATACTTCAGATTCTAAAAAAGAAGATGTTGCAAAACTCCAACAAGTACCTGTTCTATCTTGTGACTTGACAGTTGTACATTTCAGTTTTTCAATAGGTTTGATAGAATATTGTCCAAATACAAAACTTGAAAAAGAGATAAGAATGATCGTTAATATTTGTTTCATGATATATTATTTTATGATAGAAATTAATGCAAGATAGTGATTTTCTTTAAAATATATGAATGAGTAGTTAATATACTCTATGGTAAAATCAAAATGAAATTTATTCCGCCACATATAAAGTATGTCTAGCATCTAATAACAAAAAAAATCACCACTTCAAATTTACTTTAAAGTGGTGATTTTATAAAAGTCAAAATCCTAAACCATTAGATAGATGGATCCGCAGGACAATTTGTATTATTCAATCTCTCATTAGAAGGAAACGGATAGAAATTTCTGTTTCTTTCAGAGTGAATATCTATCGTTGTTGGTGGCTCTGGTCTATTAAAACGACGACTATCCTCCAAAGACATTCCTGTCAAGAACAATTCTATTCGTCTATTTTTATAAATCTCTTCCATCAACTTAGTTTGATCACCACCTGCTGTAAAATCACCTGTCAATCCAGCATTAATGCCCAACATGTCAGTCGTTTTAGAGATTACTGCATTTAAATTTTGCTCAGCTTCCGTGGGCATATTTTTTCTTGCATATGCTTCCGCTTTGTTCAACATCATCTCACCCAATCTAAAAACAGGAATAGAAGAAGTGTTTGTTGCGAAAAAAGGAGCAGCTAAAGCTCCAACAGGTAATCCAATCAAGGAAGACTCACCTGTTTCTGTAATAAAAAACTTGATTCTCATATCATTGGTATCGATATTGAAAGAACTCGGCAATCCAAAATTTGTAACAGGAGCATATTGTACAGTTCCATCAAAATATCCATTAAAAACTGGATTGGTATTTTGAGCATCAAAACTAAACATAGATGGAGCAACATAACCATCAATCGTATGGTCAGCATGAGCAATAGCACCGTCATAATCACCTGAGAACAAGGAAAATCTTGAAGCTAAAGCATGTAACGAATTCAAAATATCAATATCTTCACCAAAAGCTTTTGAAAATTCAGCTGAAATAGGATCTGCATTAATGGCACTAATTGTATCCGTTAACAATTTAACAGCTTCCTTATAAGCATCAATTCGACCAGAATAAGTAG
>CAZOHX010000583.1:0-2432 GCA_964579315.1 uncultured Saprospiraceae bacterium | reverse complement strand
TAGAAAGGGCTAAAAAATGTACGTAAAGTCGGATTTCTTTGGTTGTGTTTTTTTGAATAGCCATTTTGGAAAGAAATAAAGATGGGACTATTTCACTCATTTTTTTATTGATCTTTTTTTCACTACCTGCATAATCTGATAGCATCACCAAGTTGATTTGATGGGTTGATTCAATCATTAAATCCAAACTACCTTTCCAACGGCGACGGTCTAATGCAACATCAATTGGAAAATAGGATTGAAAAATATCATTTTCGTGAATATTCAAAATCCGATCAAAACTATGGCCATAATCAATCAATTCTTTGATGGGAAGATTTTCTTTTGAAATTTTGTGATTTTCTTTGATAATTTGAGCCAAAGATTGCTGTTTTTGGGAAGATAAAGTTTTTCGTTGACTCAATATCCAAGTTTTATAGGCCTTTAAAACAGCTTTTTGCTCTAAAGGATCATCTACTTCCAGTACTTTGTGAAAGTCCACAACTGTTTTTTTATTCCAAGTAAAATAGGTAGATAAACTATCTCTTTTTAAATCAATTTCAGCATAAATTCGATCCACTTTACCTGTATGTTCTTCCAAATAAATCCTAGGCTGTGATTCAAAAGGAATATTTGGAAAATCTGGACCATAATACTCTACTATGAGATTTGACATCAATATTTTTTGATTCCATTCCCAAGGTGTTTCGGATTTATCTTCGAGCGTAAAGTGATCTTCTTTTCCTTTATGAAATACTCTATTCAACCATTTTGTGGCTGTATTTTTTGTAGGAAAAACCAAATAATCTCTCGCTCGAGTAATGCCCACATAAAGTAATCTGGCTTCTTCTTCCAAGGCTTTTTGTGTAACTCTAATTTTGTAATCACTTTCATTCATACGCCCTAAAAGTGGTGTACCATTGGATTGTGCGGCATAAGGATTGACCCAAAATCGAATCCAACGATTGCCTAAAATATCATTCAAATCAATCTCTTCTTGATCTGATTCTAGAGAAACACCCCAAATATTATCCCGTAATTTCCCTTCCAAACTATATAAAATCACCATTGGCCATTCTAGTCCTTTACTTCGATGATATGTGACGATATTGACTGCATCTTGTGACTCACCAGATGCTTGCATATCCTGCTTTTTAGTATTCAACTCATCTAGCCACAACAACAATCCACTCAGCGTAGCCGCCTTATGTAAACGAGCACAAGCCGCTTCATATTGATGGGCATATTTTCGCAACATGTCTATATTTGCGAAACGCTTTTCTGATAAAGACCAAGATGCTATGATTCTATAAATGGGTAATTCTCCTAAAATTAAATTTAAAATTTCAGAACTCGATAATTCTTCGATTTGATATCGAATTTCATTTATTTTTTCAATAATTGGAATATCATTGCCCCAAATAGTTTCTTCGTCAGTAGGGAATTGCAAATATTCTAACCTAGATTCTACTATGTTTTTCAAATCGTCATTCGTAGATAATCGCATCAATTCAGCTATTGCCAAATGGTCATTTTTATTCAATAAATATTTCAAAGATGCCATAATCAAATGAATCTCAGATTTTGACATCAGCCCATGAATAGAAATAGCGGCATCTATTCCCTGATTGGACAAAGCAATAGATAGAGCTTGACATTCATGATTGGCACGACACAAAACTGCAATATCTCCTGGACGAATCAATCGAACTTCATCTCCATCGGTAATAAAAGTGGATTGACTATCCAACATTTTTTTGATTTGTGCTGCAATTGAATTTTGCAACCAACCCGATGGAAATCTCTTTTTTTCACTATCCAATTCAAATTTCCAATGAATCAAAGCATCTCCCAAATCCAATGGTTCATCTTTTTGATTGCTACTTTCTTCATCTGCTATTTTCTTTCTTTTAGGAATCAGTGCCACTTGATCTTCTGGAAAATCAAATGCTTTGGTAAAAATAGCATTGGTTGCAAAAACGATATCTTCTCTAGATCGCCAAGAGTATTTTTGAATATTCCGAGGGTCAATTCCTCCTTCTTTTTCGATAATAGCCACCATCAAATCTGGGTCAGCACCCCGAAATCCATAGATAGACTGCTTTGGATCTCCCACCCACACAGAGTATTTTGCTATTTTTGATAATTTATAAAAAATATCCAATTGAATGGGACTTGTATCTTGAAACTCGTCCACCATCAATAAATCCAATTCACTTTTTAGTACTTCTACAACCACAGGATTATTCAAAAGATTTTTAACATGAACTTCCATATCCACATAATCAATCAATCCACGTCGTTTTTTATAATTTTGAAATTCATTAATTGCATCAATCGAAATATCAAAAATATTAGAAATAAATTCAGAAATATCTTTTTGAAATTGTGGATGACGCTCGTGTTTCCAAGCCAATTCCATCAAGGGTTCAAAATCAGCCTTGCTTTTTGCT
>CAZOHX010000582.1:0-2434 GCA_964579315.1 uncultured Saprospiraceae bacterium | reverse complement strand
GTTATGTGATATGCTCATCATTTTATCATTTCTTCATAATGTTCTTTATAGCCACTTTCTTGAAAAACTAATCCAAGCGCCTCTTTGAAGATATTGTAATCAAATTCTTTGCAATCAAAGATGTTTTGCCCCAAAGAGTGAGACTCCCTATTGACATATCGGCAAAATGCTTGAAATTTGTTGTCTTGTAATTCTGGTTTTTGAAAAACATTATTCAAGTCTTTCTTCTCAATAAAATTGAAAAAATACTCAATAATATTGCGCATACAGTTTGCAATCAACGCAGGTGGTTGCTTTTCATCTTTGATTATTTGCCAATAAGATTGATAGTCATTTTGGATTTCTTCGTATTTCATATCAACAATATTACTACCATCACTATTTTTGGTTATTCTAAATAATTTTTGATTCTTTTTTCTTCTCTCGTGATTCGTATCTGTTAATTCGTAAAAAAAGTATAGGCTATGGGTAAGGATGAAAACTTGCTCGTAGGAATCAGAATTCAGGAATTCTTTTTTAATCAATTGACCAATATTAAAAATGAAAATATGGGATAAACTGGAAACCGGATCATCAATGACAATGATCTTTTTACCACCGACATCATCAGCATTTCTTTTTCCTCTGCACATCTCAACAAAGTAAAGAAAGCTGATAATCATTTTTTCGCCCTCGCTTAGAGTTTGAAAAATATCAGCATCCTGTTCACTTCTCTTTATTTTATAAAGATTGTCAGAATGTTTTTCGATACTAAAATCACTCAACCCCAATTCAACTAAGCCATTGTTAATATATGCAATGGACTGTTCAATATTGATAGTCTTTTTCTGCTGTTCAGCAATAATGTCTTTTTGTGCCCCTATAGACTTTTCAACTTCTTGTTCTGCATTTTTCAATTCACCGATTTTTTTCTCAATATCTGTTTCATCTTTAAAATAAGCCGAAATGGTCTGATCATAATCCCAGCGCATTATTGCCCAAAAATGATCTTTGATTTCAGCCAAGGCATTATCTTTGTTGTCTATTTTTTGATTGTGGGAAGATATGGATTGGTTTATCTCTTCAATAAACTCATTAAATTTCTCAATAACAGTTGCTGAATCTGAAAGAGTAATCTTTTGGCTTGGTGCTTTTAATTTGGATTCTAATTGACTTTTATTATTTTCAAGTAGGCTGTAAACAGCATTATAATAATTTTCAAAATCACTCTTCTTTTCAACTATGAATGGGTTTGTTTCAAATGTTTCTTTTTTGGGAATTGCTGAAATAGCATTTTCATAGGCAAAAAGAAGATTTTTTAGCTCATCAATATCGTTCTCATACGATTCATCAAAGAAATTCTTAATATCTTCAAGTAGTGACTTAGTGATCGTTTTATTTTGGCAGAAAGGGCAATTTTCGGCATCTTCCTTAATGTCTTCTGGTAGATATTGCAGTCCGTCTTTTACCCAATCTGAATTTTGCAGTTTGTTGATTAATGTGGAGACTGAGCTGTTTTCATTGCCTACAATATTTTTTTGCAGGATTTGATTTTTCTCTACCTCGTGGCCTGTGAAATTAATTTTTGCAAGGAGGTCATATTTTTGGGCTTCATCTCCCTGAATAGCCTCTACTTCTTTTTTTAACTGATCGGTTGTTTTTATCGGTTTTTTATCTAGCTTATTGATGCCTGCCAAATGCGTAAACAATTTACTCTTATTCCCCTTTAAATTTTCAAGGCAATATTCTAAAACTCGATCACCGCCGGCAAACTTTGTTTTAATTTCCCATGTTTTCTCTTCAGCATCCTTCTTTTTCGTTGATAATAACTCTTCCTGGTCTTCTCTTTGAGAGATTTTAGTTTGCTTGTCAGCTTCCAGTTCCTCAATGACTTCCTGAGCAGATTTTATTTTCTCTTCAGCTTCTTTATTTTCTTTGGAGAGTGTAAATATTCCTTTTAGGCTGTCTGGTTCATAGAAATAGTCTTGTATAAATCTCTGGTTATATACCCGGATATCTTCATAATTCAAACCGTCAATACTGCAATTAGAAAAATCAGAGTTTTCTTTATCGTATAAAAAATTAGAGAGAGTGCTTTTGCCTGTGCCATTAAGACCATAAATAAGATTTACTTTTTTATCCGTTTCAAGGGTTGCAAGTGATTTGTAGCTCGCAACACAATTCATTGAAATCCTAGTGATCATAATTCAAGCATTCCTTTCTTACACATAACGCTGCAAATCACCGGCACATTGGAGCAACGGGAGGCTTGTGGCATTCGCCACAAACGAGCGTTGCGGAAATGTGTCCGAGTGAATTTGCCTTGTTAGCTTTGTTTAATATTCACGTAATTTTCTTGGGCTTCAATTCTATTTAGCCAATCTCTAATTTTGTGGTACTTGGATAAATCAAACTTTCCTTCTTCTGCCACATGCGTATACGCATACAATGCGAT
>CAZOHX010000581.1:0-2435 GCA_964579315.1 uncultured Saprospiraceae bacterium | reverse complement strand
GACTTGATGCTTGGGTTATCTCTTCTAATATTGAAGCCATTAAATATTTTGGACTTAGACCTTCTCGCAAGATTTCACTTTATAATGGAGCTTTGGAGTGTAAATTTTTAAAATATGCATTGTACAAAGGCACTAAGAAAATTCATAAATTGCAAGATCAAGATACCGAGGAAGATCAATCAAAGCCTAAGCGAAAAAGACTTACCATCAATCCTCCAAAGCGTAGGCCACAAAAAGTAAAGATTCCAAGATCCTTTGACGAAAGAAAAGCTAAATCAAAAAGACGAACGACTGTTCAAAAAGATGAATTGGATGATAAAAAAGAGATAACTAATAAAAAAGAAACTGTTGAAAAGGTTGAGACACCTAAAAAAAATAGTTTACTTTCAAGAATTACAAAGAAAAAAGAATAATGCCCTATTTTAGAAAATATATTATTGGATTTATATTGACATTTGCTTTGTCTTTGATTGGGCATACGCAAATTGGTGTGCAATATAAAATCCAAATTGACACTTTGGGACATATCACTACCTTCTCAACGATTCAAAAAAAAATCGTTAAAGTCACTCCTATATTACCAAAATTCGATGCCAATCATCTACCTATGTTTTGCAAAATGGAATATAATATGGAGAAAAAAACTCGATTTCCTGTTCGTTTTCGCCTAGGTACTTTGGATATTGTTGATAAATTGGAAGGTAAAAGATAGCCTTGCAATAAATAGCCATTTTTGTGAATATATTATTTGATTTGAAATTCAGTGGATAGAAAATTACAAATTTTAAAATGAGTAAAAAAATTGATTTTATAATTGTTGGTCAAGGTATCGCAGGTACATTGATAGCCCATTTTCTAGAAAAATCAAACCAATCATTTGTCGTTATTGATGAAAATAAAAAAAATTCATCTTCAAAACTCGCTGCAGGTATTATAAATCCCATCACTGGACGGAGATTTGTAAAATCTTGGATGTTTGATGAATTATATCCTTTTGCAAAAGCTACTTATTTGGAACTCGAGCATAAATTGAACACTTCTTTTCTATATCAACATCCTATCAAACGAGCGTTATTTAGCCAAAAAGAAGAAAATGATTGGGATGGACGGGCTTTAGATGAAAATTATCAGCCCTATATGGAAGAAATTCCAACTGTGGATACTGATATTGAATCGTGTTTGGCAAAGCCTTACAGTTGGGGCGAAATCAAAGGAAGTGGTCGGATGGAAATGCCATTATTGGTAGCAAAATATAGATCTTATCTAATCCAAAAAGATCTTTTAATGGAAGAATGTCTTGATTATTCAAAACTTAATCATGAGAAAGATGGGGTTGCGTATAAAGGGCTTTGTGCTAAATATATCATATTTTGTGAGGGAATAGGTGCAATAAACAACCCTTTCTTCAATTATTTGCCATTTGTTCCTTCAAAAGGAGATGTTTTATTTATAAGAATTAGGGATACTGATTTTGATAAAATTATCAAACATAAAGTATTTATCGTTCCACAGGGAAATGAAATTTATTGGATTGGATCTACGTATGATTGGGAATATGACAATGATTTGCCTTCGGAAATACAAGCCACAAAACTCAAAGAAAAATTAGCAAAAATATTGACTGTCCCTTTTGAAATTGTGGATCATCGAGCTGCTATTCGTCCAACAGTAAAAGATCGGAGACCCTTCATTGGTTTTCATCCAAACTATCAAAATTATGTTATTTTTAATGGATTAGGTACGAAAGGTACTACTTTGGGCCCTTTTTGGGCGAATCATTTGGTCAATTCAATTATTACTAATCAAAAAATTAATCCACAGGTAGATATTGCTCGGTTTGATAATAAATAAATGATGAGAATATCTATTTACAATCTTCACATTTTCCAAAAAGATTTAAGGAATGAGCTTCTACTTCAAAATTAAAAATATCACTCATGGTATCCTTAATTTGTTGGACTCTTGGGTCACAAAATTCAATTACTTTTCCGCAATCATTACAAATCAAATGGTCATGTTGTTTATAACCAAATGATTTTTCATAAAGTGCCAAATTTTTACCAAATTGATGTTTTTTTACTAAATCACAAGCTACCAACAACTCGAGTGTATTGTAAACCGTAGCACGACTAACTCTGTATTTTTGATTTTTCATATGAAAATATAAGGCTTCTGCATCAAAATGATCAGATCTACGATATATTTCATTGAGAATCGCAAAACGTTCGGGAGTTTTCCTATATTTATTATCAGTAAGGTGTTTCAGAAAAATATCCTTGACTTCTTGTTCTAAATTTCCATCTAATATTTCACTCATATTTTATGTTTTATGCAAGATAATAAAACTTTTTTAATGATGGCTAATTCCATTGTATAAACTTGAAATTCCACAACATAACCTGCCCCGCCTACGTTTTTCCCTCGAATAAGAAATA
>CAZOHX010000580.1:0-2436 GCA_964579315.1 uncultured Saprospiraceae bacterium | reverse complement strand
TATTCCAAATCACTTCTTAACAAATTTCCCAACCCGATTTACATTCTTACCTAAAAACTGAACAAAGTAGAGTCCTTCCGTCAAAGTACTGACATCAAGACTTTTATTCATTTTGTATCCTTCCTTTTTCAAAAGCAGTTTCCCTTGAATGTCATAAATCAAAATATCACCATTAATTAATTGGATGTCATCTGCAGAGAGTACAATATAATCACTTGATGGATTTGGTGTTATTTGAAGAGTGCTATTTTGGTTTTTATCCAATAAATCAATAGAAGCTGTGGAATTTTCTTGTCGTATTTTAAAAGAAACTGTATTTGTAATTATGGGTTCATTGAAATCGAAATAGATTGCGGCGGTGTTACTTATTGGGATATTGGGATTATATTTTTTATTACGCTGAATAGCAAAAGTTACAAATCCATGACTTTCAATTTCGTTAGATATAGAATCTATGAGATTTATTTGATCAAAAACTATTTCCAAATACCGACCACGGTTTAATCCAAACGAAGTAACCTTATGACTAGATTCAACGAATCTTAGCGTTTCAATATTTAATCCTAAATCGATTCTATCCGTTATTTTAACCTTTTCTGCTCGAAAATTACCTGTATTTTGAAATCGAATAGTGTAAAAGACTTCATTGCCATTTTCTATCTCTTTTTTTGTTAATCCTTCTATTGGAAAAACTGATTTGTTGTTTGGATCAAAAGAAGAATATACTTTATTGATAAGCGTAAATGTATTATCCTTTTCGGAAAAGTCATTTTTATCTGGATTAATGTACAAAAATGACGACAAACTATCATTTGCATTTGTATTTTTAGAGACATTGACCCTTACTGTTATTTTCCCCCTTGAAAATACATCAATATCACCCACATTCCAAATAATACTATCCCCGATAATTTCAGTAGGTGATGGGCTAGATTCAATAAAATCTAACTGCTCATCCATCTTCATTGAAATAGTTGACTGAGCGGGGATAGTTCCAAGATTTTCATAATGAATATACATTTTACTATCATATCCTGAACGAAATATTTGAGAAAATCCAAAAATTGAAACATCTGTAATATCTGGAGTTAAGGAAATTCCAAAATCCTTTGATGCACTGGTTTCATTTGTTAAATAATATGCAGGAATAATAGTATCAATATATTTTGAATGTATGTATGGAATAATGGTATCAATCATAAAATCATTCACCCCTAAAAAGAACAAACCATCTTCATCCGTTCGGTTAAAATAATACGGATACCATCCATTGCCACTCTTTATCCCAACTTTTTGAAACTCCATTCCGTTTTCATTCACATCCATAATACCATTAGAATTTTCATCTCTATATACGGTTCCCGATAAAATCGTTCCTTGAATTTTTGGTATTTTAGAACGAACTACACCACCACCATATCCACCATTATATAAATAATCATCCACCAAAACAAAATGCCTATATCCTTTTCCTATTGGAAACCAAGTTTTGCAATCATCTTCGGAAATAAATAAACCAATATTTTCACAGAACATATAATAATTGCCATCATGAAATTTAATTTCAATTAGAAATTCATCAAAAGTATAATCGGGAATTGCAGGAACACCATCATTGCAATTCACCCAAGTGCTAAAATCGTCCGAATAATACAAAACCCCACCTGAAAACCGAAAAATTCTGTCATTTGCTATATGATACTCAGTTTCTTGATTATCAAAATCCTTTCCTACTATTGACCATGTTTTTCCAAAATCATTTGATATTGATAGACCTAGCTTGTTTTTGAAATAAAAATTGTCCTTAAATTTAAAAATATCAGCATTAAATCCACTAATAAAATTTATTGGTTGCCACGTTTCACCTAAATCTATAGATCTTTTCACAGAAAAAGTTACCATATCTATCACAAAAATAACGTCATCAAAAACAAAAAAGTCACCACTATAAGGTAATTCAGACCAACTTAAGCCTTTATCTCTCGAGATATATGCTTTTCCAAAGTCATTATTATAAATCATTGCAGTATTGCTAATTGAAATATTTCCTGAATTTATTTTTGAACCTATACCAATGACATTTTTCCATTCCGCATTATCAATATTATAGCTAAATAAACCTCTACCACTTGCTACCCATAAATTACCATCATAGTAATCCATATCATATATACCGCCAGAAAACACGCCATTAATCTTCTTAAGTGTCGTTACACTCGAGTCTAATTTCATAATACCATAATCATAAGTAGTGACATATAGCTCATTCTTGAAATTTACGACACTATAAATACCATTGACTCCTTTGGGTTCTGTAGAACAGACAGACCAAGTTTCACCAAAATCATCTGAGCGGAACAAATCAACTTTAGAAGAATAATAAATTGAGTCGATTATTGTTATAATCACACCTCCATTTTTATTATCCGACTCTTT
>CAZOHX010000579.1:0-2453 GCA_964579315.1 uncultured Saprospiraceae bacterium | reverse complement strand
TGTCCAATAAAGTTATTCCAAATGCGGATGTTGCTCTTAAAGATATGCAAGGAGCAATTGTTGCAACGGGTACTACTACTAATTTTGGAGTTGTTGTTTTTGAAAAAGTGGCGCATGGAAATTATATGATTGATGGGATGGTTTATGGTGTCGCCACCACTACGAATACAGTAAAAGAACCTGAATTCGTGAAAGAAGTAAGAACTATTCAAAAGGAAATTTTATATACAGATGTTCGATTTATTTTAAAAGGAAAGACGATAAATAAAGGAACTAGAAATCCTGAACCAAATGTCTTAGTAACCTTGACCAATGAGCAATCTGGGGGAGTGAAGCAAGATAATTCAGATGCAAGAGGAGATTTTGTATTTAGATTAGACGGAAATTCATCGTATAAGATTATTGGTAACAAGGATCATAAGTTATCAGATATTGAACGAGCATCCACTATTGGATTGACAAGAAGTACCACGTTGTTTGTAGATTTAGAATTGGGAATGGATGATTTTGATTGTGGTCAAGGAACCGTTTTAGACATCAAATATCCTTTAGATAAGGCATATTTGACGGCTTCTGCCAAATTTGAATTGGATCGATTGGTACAATACATGAAAGATCACAATGCTTCAAAGATTGAATTATCTTCTCACACAGATAGTCGAGGCTCCAATGCTTACAATTTGAAATTGAGTGATCGCCGAGCAAAATCTGCAGCACAATACATCATTTCACAAGGTATTCCAAGCTATAAAATAATAGCACGTGGCTATGGAGAGTCTAGGTTGTTGAATCGATGTGCCGATGGAGCAAATTGTAGTGAAGCAGAGCATAGAATTAATAGAAGAACAGAGGCGAAATTGATTTGTCAATAGTCCTGTAAACTTAAAAAACCAAAATTAAAACATTTTAAAATGGTAGGGAAAAGAAAAATTCAAAGACAAGTTATTAATTTTCATGATTTCGAATTGAGTATTTCTTTTTCTTTAAAAATGCCATTTTATAAAAACAATATTTTTTAAAATAAAAATCAAAAAAATGAAAACGATAGTAAATTTAATTTCAATAGTAATACTTATTATGGCTTTTTCAGCCTGCAAACCTACCTGTGATCCGATAGTAGTCGAGACTTGTGGGGAAGAAGAAATACCCAATAGTGAAAATTGCGGAATGTCTGTTGTAACGCATTATTCCGAAGATGGTTATGTCGCAAAGATATATGATACACGGTATAATTCCAAAGCACCAGTTGGGGCGGATTGGAGTCCAACTATGCCTACTTTTCAACCTAGTAATTGGACCAAAAAGGATATTGGACAAGTATTTGGGCTTGCAATTGATAAGGATGAGAATGTTTATTTAGCAGCTTCTGATGTTTATTCTGATTATGGATGGAGTTCAACAAATCCATTTCCTGGACAGATTTACATTGGAAAAAAAGCGAGTTCTTGGACTGCGACTCCATTGGTGAATTTACCAAATACGGGTGGTTTGTTAAATGGAATTGGGAATATCGCTTATGACCAATGGAATAATCAATTGTTTGCAACTAATCTTGAAGATGGAAAAATATATAGAATTGAGTTGCCATCATTAACAATTACAACATTTGATCCGTGGATGCCATATACGCCTAGTTTAGGCATGGTTTCGCTAGGAGAACAAGTTTGGGGGGTAGGAGTAAATAAAGAAGGGGATGATGTGAAAGTATATTTTCCAAGAATTTTTAATGGAAGACGAGAAATATATTCTGTGACGTTAGATGCTTCAGGTGCTTTTCCTACTGGTGTAAATCCAGAGGTAGTTGAGATCACTGGAGTACCTGGAATACAGGAAAAAATAACGGATTTGGCTTTTTCAACTGATAATAATGAGATGTTGGTTTCAGAAAGGGGGGATCCGCATCAAGCATTGGATATGAGTTATACAAGAACAAGTACAGGCTGGATTTATAATAAACGATACTATGTCGGTGCTTATGTAAATATTGGCGAAAATTCAGCTGGTGGAGTTGACTTTGCATACATTGAAAAAGATGGAAATCGAACAGATGCATGTGATGAAATGTTTTGGGCAACAGGCAATTATATGAAGGTTGGAGTAAATCTAATATATGGAATGGAAGGTATTAACTATTCGGGAAATCAACAAACTGGTGGATTATTGGGAAACGACAAGACGGATTTGTTTGTTGATTTTGATGGAGTTTATGGAAATGTATTGCCTTATGGCAAAGGCACTATTGGAGATGTAGAAGTCTTTGATTGTACAGAATGTAAAGATCCTTGTAGTCTGAATGATTTTCCTAAGAAATAAAAAATCAAAAATAATATTTTCTTAAATACCCAAATGAATCTGGAGTTCGCCTAAAAAGCGAGCTCCTTTTTTTGATGAAAAATAAAAAATATGAGTGCGTGACAAATAGTGGGAGATTGTGATTTTTTTAATAATCCATC
>CAZOHX010000578.1:0-2455 GCA_964579315.1 uncultured Saprospiraceae bacterium | reverse complement strand
GCTATGAAAGAAGAGCAGCGTAAAAAAGGAGAATTTGGACGAGAAGCAATAGAACGAAAATTCAAAAGTATGAAATTGGATTTTGGTAAAAACCGATTAGATGATGAAAAGAATATCGATGTTTTAGTAAAATATTATGATTTTAAATCTCATGTTGAATTATTCTATAATATTGCAACCGACAATATCAATATTTCTGATCTTCCCAAAAAGTTTGAAGTTGTTGACAACAAATTGGTAGTAAAAAATGACAAACCCGTTGAAACTACTAAACAACCTGTTGTTCAAAAAAAGAAGAAGAAATCGGGTGAAAAACTAGAATTATTTATCAATGGAGATGCAGCATCCAACTATAAATATACGCTTGCTCCATGTTGCAATCCAGTTCAAGGAGATGATATTTTTGCCTATGTCACCATTAATGATGGTTATAAAATTCATAGAACAACCTGTCCCAATGCAACACATTTACAAGCTAGCTACGGATATCGTGTACTCAAGGCAGAATGGGCTACCAAATTGGATAAGTCATTCGAAATTGAAATGGAAATCACTGGTGTTGATACGGGACGAGGTGTTATTCAACAATTAACATCAAAACTTTCCAATTCTCTTGGATTAAACATAAAATCTTTTTATATAGACGGTGATGATGGTTTTTTTCGTGGAAAGATTAAATTGATGGTTGGAAATGCGAAACAAATTGAGGAAATTATTGAACATTTAGAAGCAATGGATGAGATTTCAAAGGCAGTTAGAATTAAATAATCATCTTGTTGCCAATTCCTATTTGTTCTTATAAAAACAAAATAAATGAACACAATTACAAATCAAAAACTGACCGTTTATAAAATTAAAACGGAAGAAATTGTACGAAAACTTCATGATTTAACCATTAAAATTGGACATAAAGAACTTGCAGATACCATAAGTGAATTGAGAAATCGACTCAACGAACCTTTTTTATTCGTAATTGCAGGTGAGGTAAAGGCAGGAAAAAGTAGTTTTATCAACGCATTGCTTGATACTGGAGATGAAATTTGTAAAGTAGCTCCACAGCCAATGACCGATACTGTACAACAAATTATCTATGGAGAAAAAGAAGAAATCATCGAAATCAATCCACATTTAAAAAAGATTTTACTCCCTGTGGAAATTTTAAAAGAAATCGCTATTGTAGATACTCCAGGTACCAATACGATTGCGGAATACCATCAAGAAATTACAGAACGATTTATCCCTGGCTCAGATTTAATAGTTTTTGTTTTTGAAGCCAAAAATCCTTATCGGCAATCTGCTTGGGACTTTTTTGATTATATTCATGATGAGTGGAAGAAAAAAATCATATTTGTACTTCAACAAAAAGATTTAATTCCCCTAAAAGATTTGGAAGTAAATATTAAAGGAGTAAAAGAAAATGCTATTAAGAAAGGAATTGAAAATCCACTCGTTTTTGCAGTTTCGGCATTAGATGAACTTGAAGGTAGAAAAGAAATTAGCGGATTTATTGAAATCCGAAAATATATTACTGATAATATTACAGGTGGAAAAGCACCTTTGCTCAAGCAAAAAAATAATATTACCACTGCGGAAAATATTCTCACCAAAATTGCAGATGGAATCGCCCTTCGGAGACAACAATGGGAATCTGATACTAAATTTAGAAATGATATTAAACAAACCCTTGAAGAACATCAAGAGCGATCTGAAGGTCAAGTTGATAATTTGGTTAAAAATTTATTGATTGCCTATGACAATAGTACCATGAAGGGGGAGCAAGAGCTTAGCAATGGATTGCGATTTTTCAATTTACTCAAAAGATCAGTCAGTTCTGTTTTTAGTAAAAAAACATCGGCAAAAGATTGGCTAACGGGTATTGCTACCAATCTTGAAGCAGATTTGAATACAAAAATGAAGGCTCAACTCAATGAAGGCGTGGTTGATATTGCGGATTCTATTCAGCAGATGGCACGGGTAATTGACTTGAAAATTAAATCTAGTGATACCATTTTGAAAGACGATCATGAAATATTTAGTGATATTGCCACGAAGAGAGCCAATGTCTTAACTGAATTAAAAAATACTTTTGCTCAATTTTTAAATGAATCTGATAATTTCCGTGGGAATGAAATTTTGTCTGAAAAAAATATATCTCCTAATGTAGCTACAGGAAGCGGATTGGCTCTAGTGGGTGTGATTATCACCACCCTTACCAATACCGCTGTTTTTGATATTACGGGGGGACTACTTACTGCGGTAGGCTTACTATTTGCGGGTGTTTCCGTAGGTTTTCAACGACGAAAGATCATTTCAGGATATCATCAAGAGATTAAAAAAGGGAGAGATAAATTGGAAAAAGATATCAATCAAAAACTAAAAAACTACATCGCTGATATCAAAAATCGCATTGATAAAAATTTCAATAAATTTGACCAATTGATAGATTCAGAAAAAG
>CAZOHX010000577.1:0-2455 GCA_964579315.1 uncultured Saprospiraceae bacterium | reverse complement strand
ACGTAAATTCAACGTAGGTGCAAAATTAACTTTCTAAGCCAAAGTTAATTAATTCCTAAGTTATTAATTTAAACGCCACTTGCGACAACTTCGTAAGTGGCGTTTTCGTATATGATATACAAAGCAATTTATTAAATGAATAGATTACAAGTCATAATTCATTTTTTTGAGTTACTTTTGTTTAAATTATTTTTTTAACCATCATTTTATAATTATGAAACTTAAATTTTTACTCCTTGTAGTATCAACTATCTTTTTTAACTCAATAAATGCTCAAGTTGTCATTTCTGAAATTATGTATAATAATCCAGGAACTGATGATTTAGAATTTATAGAACTTTATAATACTGGACTTGACGATGTCGATATGACAGGCTATGCATTAGCCACAGCAGTATCGCACACTTTTGGGACAGTGACAATCCCAGGACAAGGCTATTTGATTATTACGAAAGATTCTACTCAATTTCAAGCGGTTTTTTCAATGTCATCTATTCAATGGAACAGTGGAACACTCAATAATTCTGGCGAAAATATTCAACTTTTAGATGCATCTTCTCAAGTTATTGATGAAGTGGCATATAGTGATCACGGTGATTGGTCAAGTTTGGCAGATGGATATGGAGCTTCTTTAGTGCTTTGTGATACTAAGGCGGATAATGCAGATCCAAGTTTTTGGCATCCTGCAAACACAAATTCTAATGCTATCTTTGGTAATCGTACTATTTTTGCTAATCCTGGAACTGCAAATTCTTGTAGTATGGATGCAGTTGTAGCTTTTAGTCATGTTTCAGAATCTATTTTAGAAGATGGAGTACAAGCTACGGCTCAATTGCTTGTAAATAATCCTGGACCTGCTAAGGATTTGACCATTGCTATCGCTTCAAATTCTACGGCAACCATTGGAGATGATTTTCAATTTTCATCTACAACGATTTCTCTTCCTGCAAATGCTATAGATACCATTATTGATGTAAATATTGATATCATTGATGATGATTCTGAAGAACAAAGAGAAACGGTCGTTTTAGAACTTACAAGTGCTACCGATATTACTTTTTTAAATGAAATTTTTACGCTAGATATCATTGATAATGATGGTACATTGGCGTCTAATTTAATTCTAACGGGTGTCTTTGATGCTCAATTGTCAAGTGGGGCAGGTCCAAAGGGGATTGAAATATTTGTAAAAGATGATATTGTTGATTTATCAAAATATGCTGTTGGAAGTGCAGTGAATGGAAAAGGCAGTGCAGGAGAAGAATTTAAATTTCCCGTAGGAAGTGCTACAATGGGGCAATTTATTTTTATTGCTGCGGATAGTGCCTTATTTAGAAATTATTTCGGGTTTGATGCTGATTATATTTCAGGTGTTGCTAATATAAATGGTGATGATGCTTTTGAAATTTTTGAAAGTGGACAAGTGATAGATACTTATGGAGATGTAAATACCGATGGCACTGGTGAAGCATGGGAATATCTTGATGGGTGGGCATATCGCAAAAATGGGACGGGCCCAGATGGAGCTACTTTTGTTGAAAACAATTGGGTCATCAGCGGTATCAATCAATTAGATGGTGCGGATCTCAATGTGGATGCTCCAAAGCCATTTCCGATTAAAACTTATAATGTAACTGCCAGTGCGTCTTTTGTCGCAAATGATGATAATGCCGTGGTAGATTACAATATGGCAATGACAATAGATGTACTTTCTAATGATGAAAGATCTGATTTATTATCTGATGTATTGACCATAAGTGTACAACCACAGCATGGTTCGGTTTCAATTAATGCAGATAGTACCATTACCTATACTCCTGAACAGGATTTTTGTGGTGACGATATTTTCACTTACAAAGGTTGTGAAATCGGGGGCTGTGATGAAGCTCAAGTGAAATTAATGGTAAAATGTCCTATTGCATATCCGAATTTGACTATCGCAACTGTTACTCAAAATGATAATGATGGTATCTCAACTTTCATTGATTCAACTTGTGCATTGACAGGTACTGTTTATGGTGTGAATATGGTTGGTAAAGGTGTTTCTTTTACTATTATTGATAATGATGGAGATGGCATCAATGTTTATTCTCCATCTGAATCAATTACATATACTGTGAATGAAGGAGATGTAGTGAAAGTAAATGGAAAAATCGGTCAGTACAAAGGATTGACAGAAATACTTGCAGATGAAATCATTGTAAATGCTATGAACGGGGATATTATTCAACCTGTACCAGTAACGGCATTGGATGAGTCCACAGAATCTCAATTGGTTATCTTATCAAATTTGACTTTTGTAGATGCCAGCCAATGGACTGGTTCTGGATCTGGTTTTAATGTAGAGATGACAGATGGTACTAATACTTTTACAATTAGAATCGATGATAAAGTTGATTTGTTTAATATGGATATTCCATCAAAGCACGTATATGAAGTATTGGCTGAAAAGGGC
>CAZOHX010000576.1:1490-2458 GCA_964579315.1 uncultured Saprospiraceae bacterium | reverse complement strand
AAGAGTTGGAAGTCACTACTGTTAATAAATTTAGTAAAGTTTATAAATGGAAAGGACGGGATAGTCAATTAAAACCTGCTTTACTCTTAGCACATTTAGATGTCGTGCCCGTAGATACGCTTGCACTTCAACATTGGAAACAAAATCCCTTTAGTGGTGCAATTGTTCGTGATACAATTTGGGGTCGTGGCACTTTAGACGACAAAATCAGTGCTTTTGGTATCTTGGAAGCAGCAGAAATGTTACTCAAAGAAAATTATCTACCTGAAAGAGATATTTACTTTGCTTTTGGTCACGATGAAGAGATCATGGGCAAGCAAGGGGCTGCTAAAATCGTAGAATATTTTAAATCTAAAAATCTACATTTTGAATATGTTTTAGATGAGGGCACCTTGGTCTTAAATGATGCAATGCCTGGCTTGTCTCAACCGCTGGCTCTTGTGGGGGTTGCAGAGAAAGGATATGTAACTCTAGAATTGAAAATCGAATTGGATGAAGGAGGACATTCTTCTATGCCGGGAAAAGAAACTGCAATAGGCATCATGAGTAGAGCTATCAACCAACTTCAAAATAATCCTTTCCCCGCTCGTATTGATGGTGCATCAGCAGCATTGTTTGATCATGTTGGGCCTGAAATGACACCCTTGTTCAAAACGTTGTTTTCAAATATGTGGCTGTTTAAACCGCTTCTTATCAAGAAATTGAGTAGCGTACCTACGAGCAATGCCATGATTAGAACGACTACTGCTCCAACTATTATTCAAGGTGGATTTAAAGAAAATGTCTTGCCTACAACTGTTTCTGCAAAAATAAATTTCAGAATATTGCCAGGAGAAACCCGAAATACAGTTGTTGAATATGTCAAAAAAACGATCAACGATCAAAGAATTAAGATAAGTCAACCAAATGGGGGGTGTGATCCAAGTCCTGTTTCTTCTACCCAGAGTTTTGGCTATCGTGTAATTGAA
>CAZOHX010000576.1:0-1480 GCA_964579315.1 uncultured Saprospiraceae bacterium | reverse complement strand
AGTATTAAAGAGATTTTTCCAAATACGATTATCACTCCTGCTTTGGTGGTGGCAGGTACAGATAGTAGGCATTATGTAGATGTGAGCGACAATATATTGAGATTTCTGCCTATTCATATCCAAAAAACGGATCTTTCTAGAATTCATGGATACAACGAATGTATTCCAACAAATGGTTATAAAAAAGCAATTCGTTTTTACTATCAGTTGATAAAAAATAGTAGTAAATAGTTTAAAAATGACTACTTCAACAGAAGAGCTTAATGCTTAAAAATAAAAAAATATTCTTTGCTGTGCTAGATTGGGGGCTTGGGCATGCTACTAGGTCTATTCCTATTATAGATTGCTTGTTACTTCATGGAAATGAAATCATCATTGGGTCAAATGGACGAGCACTTTTTTTATTGAAAGAAAATTATCCAAATCTTAAATTTTTTGAACTCCCCGATTACAATATTAAATATTTTACTCAAAATATGTTGGTCAATATGGCTTTCCAATGGTATAAAATGCCCTTTGCAATTTGGAAAGAGCATAATTTGATTGGAAAAATAATTCAAAAAAATGACGTTGATTTAATTATTTCTGATAATAGATATGGTTGCTATCAATCAAAAATCCCATCTGTCATCATTACGCATCAACTTAATATTAAAAGTGGTCATAAAATTACAGATTTTATGGTTCAAAAAATTAATCATTATTGGTTGAAAAATTTTAATCAAATTTGGATTCCAGACTTACCTAATTCTGAAATATCTGGAGATTTATCAAAAAATGCAAAATTTGAAAACATATTTTTCTTAGGTCCAATCTCTCGGATGAAATATCAAAAACGTCCTTTTAAAAGAGATTTAATCGTTATTTTATCGGGTCCTGAACCACAACGTACTCATTTTGAAACAAAAATTATCCAACAAATTGCAAAAACCGATTATTCTGCTTTGATTGTAGGTGGCAAAACGGAGTCTTTTTACAAACAGCAATTATCTGAAAATATTGACTATATTTCTTTTTTGGGTAGAAACGCCTTAAATGATGCCATTTTAGCATCCCAATATGTTATTGCTCGATCAGGATATACGACACTTTTGGATTTGTATGTATTGGGAAAAAAGGCATTATTGATACCTACTCCAGGTCAGACAGAACAAGAATACTTGGCTCAAAACCTAATGAAAAAGAAAATTTTTCCATTCCAAAATCAGGGAGAAATAAATATAAAACAAGCTTTAGATGAAATGGATTCTTTTTCAGGATTTACTCCTATTTTGAAAGATAATTTGTGTGAACGCTTGTTGGAATTGAATAGTTTGGATGATAATCTAAATGTTTAAATGCTAATTACCAACCAAACTATCTTTCTAAATTTACTCAATCATATTGCCACAACTTCATCTCTTCAATGATTTTAATCAATTTTTCTGCATAACGCTTGTCTGTTGCATATCCTGCTTTTTTCAAACCATACGCCCAATTT
>CAZOHX010000575.1:0-2458 GCA_964579315.1 uncultured Saprospiraceae bacterium | reverse complement strand
AAATCCATATTTTGGAGAGGATCTTTCTGGAAACGACATCGTAATAGGAATGGGAGATGGAGGAAAACTTGGAGAACATATCGATTTCAAGCAAAATTGGATTACGAAATCGACAGAAAAATCTAATACCAATCATCAAAATCATATCGCTGGTACTATTGCTGGTCAAGGGAATTTAAATCCATTTTTTGCAGGATATGCTAAAAATGCTAACTTAATCATTGAAAAAACCAACTCAATTATTGAACATGCCCAAGATTATGTGATCGCAAATCAGATGTCCATTACCAATAATGCGTATGGGATTACCACCGTGGATTATTCAAATGATTACAACACCTTTTCAAGCTTAGTTGATCAACAAATTTTAGACAACAATGCTTTACTTCATGTTTTTGCTGCTGGAAATTCTGGAGCAACAAACATTGATGCCTTTCCAAAGGGATTTCATACGATTGCCAAATATACGGCTACTGCCAAAAATGCACTCACCGTAGGGGCTATAGATAATCAATTTCAAATAGCACCATTCTCAAGTAAAGGTCCCGTTTTTGATGGAAGAATTAAGCCCGAGATTATGGCAAATGGAGTGAAAATGTTCTCTACGGGAAAACACAATCAATATTATGCAGAAAGTGGTACAAGTATGGCATCTGCTAGTGTTTCAGGCGTAATGAGTTTGCTATATCAAGAATACTTAGATGCACAAGGTACATTGCCATCTTCGGGATTGATGAAGGCAATTGTTTGTAATACAGCAGATGATTATGGTAATTATGGACCCGACTACACATATGGTTTTGGAGTTCTCAATGCATTGAGATCTTTGAAAGTGCTTAAAAATGAACAATATTACACACAATCCATAAACCAATCTCAAAATCAAGAACATATCATTGATATTCCCGATGAATTAGAAATAGCTAAAATAATGTTATATTGGAAAGATGCCCCAAGTATTTATCCAAGTGGTCGTCGCTTAATCAATGATTTAGATTTTAAAATAATTGATCCTAATGGGAAAGAAATTTTTCCGCTAGTTTTGGATCCAAATGGCAATTTGACAGCATTAGCAAAAGAAGGACAAGATCATCTAAATAATATAGAGCAAATATATATCAAAAAGCCAATGACTGGGAAATATAAAATAGTGGTCACAGGGACAGAGATTCCCAACGAAACATGGAAATATTGGGTCACCTACGATTTTATAAAACCGAATGTAACAGTGACTTATCCTTTTGGAGGAGAATCCATCCTTTCCAACCATAAAATAAATATCACATGGGATGCAGATATTACAAATCAGCAACCATTTTCAATTCAATATTCTATGGATAATGGAACATCATGGAATACCATTGCTGAAAATGTAGATGCTAAAAAACGAAGTATAATTTGGACAACACCCAAAACGGTAAGTACAAATACAAGGATAAAAGTCGTCAAAAAAAATCAACTCAGTTTTGGTATCTCTGAGCCATTTAGCATGCTCTATCGCCCTGAAAACCTTGAATTTATTGGCAACTGTGATGATATCACCCTTGAATGGACATCTTCAAATCCAGAAAATAAATATCAAATATATTGGTACATTGATGGCGAGATGATGCCGTACGGAGAACAAATTTCAGCTACTAATATAAAACTAGATATAGATTTTGAAAAAAATAAAACCTATTGGTTTTCAGTATCTGCCATTACTCCCGATGGAAAAGAGAGTAAAAGAGCCAATGCCATTTATTACAAAAATGATTGTGATATTGCTTTGGGAACAGGAAAAGTTGATAAAATACAAAATGAATTGACAACGGTAGCCTATCCCAATCCTGTAACTTCTAATCTAGTCTATGAAATCACTTCAAATCAAACCAAATACGTCACAATCAAAATTATGGATATTAATGGCAAAATAATCTTTAAATCAAGAGAAAAATTAGCCCAAGGAAAGAATGAATATCGCTTTTCTATTTTTAAAAATTTACCCGCTGGCTTCTATTTTATTTCTGTAAAAGATGGTACAGGAATGATTACAGATAAAGTTTATCATCATTAGCATAAAATAATAAAAACATAATCAATACTTACAATTAAAACTTTTGTTATACGATTTTTGAAATCGTAAAAGCTCGAATCGAATCTTAGTTAATTAGTTAGTTTAATTTGAATTGGGAGGCATTTTCATAAATGCTTCCCTTTTTTTTGATAGTTATATGTTTGTAAATTAATATTTTATGAATAAGCCTTGGACTGTTTGAACACTTCGTGACTTACAAAATTTTTCATCATACCATCATATCTTTCAAATATCGTCCCCCTTTTTATTGATTATTCAATTGCCACATTAAACGGAAAAGTGGCAAAGCCACGACCCTATCCCTAGCCCAAAGGGCGACGGGGATGAAATAGCAGCGTAGCTGCGGCACTATCCGATCCTGCCTACCAAATGGTATGGATT
>CAZOHX010000574.1:0-2464 GCA_964579315.1 uncultured Saprospiraceae bacterium | reverse complement strand
ATCCGTTTAATAAAAGCCTTAAAACGTGAAGTAAATCACAAAAACAGATAAATTTCCCCCATACCTTTGCACACAGGTCACTTGAAGAATACTAAAATAAAACAATTAACCATGAATCCAGTACTTACATCTTTAGACGAATTTCATCAAGTGGTGGAAAAGCATGATGCCGTAATTGTTTACTTTTCCAATAACGTATGTGGAGCATGTGATGTGTTGGAAGACAAGATTACAGCATTACTCACACAAGATTATCCTGAATTTAAAATGTATATTGCCAATACAGAGTTTAATCCTGAAATAGCAGGGCAAAATAGAATTTTCGCATCTCCATCGCTGATTATTTTTTTTGCGGGTCGAGAACAAGCTAGATCCTCGAGGACGGTAGGTATGTCGCAAATTGTGGCTGCCATTGATCGCCCATATCATATGATTTTTGAAGGGTAATATAATTATAGCTTTTGGATATCAAATAAAAAACAATTTCAGATTTTATATACATCTCACATAAAAAAAATCTACCTTTGTATTCCGTAACATATTCTTCCAATAAGAATCAAATTTATGACAAAATATATCTTCGTTACGGGCGGCGTAACTTCATCATTAGGTAAAGGAATCATAGCGGCATCTCTCGCTAAAATACTACAAGCTCGGGGTTTTTCCGTGACCATTCAGAAATTGGATCCCTATTTGAATGTCGATCCAGGTACTTTAAATCCTTACGAACATGGGGAGTGCTACGTGACAGATGACGGAGCCGAAACGGATTTGGATTTAGGGCATTATGAACGATTTTTGAATATCTCTACTTCTCAAGCCAATAATGTGACCACAGGGCGAATTTATCAAACCGTTATTTCAAAAGAGCGAAAAGGAGATTTTTTGGGAAAGACGGTGCAAGTTGTTCCACATATTACAGATGAAATCAAGCGGCGGGTGTTGCTTTTGGGACAATCCAATAAATATGATATCGTGATTACTGAAATCGGTGGAACGGTGGGAGATATCGAATCTTTGCCCTATCTGGAAGCATTGCGTCAACTCAATTGGGATTTAGGATCAGATAATTGTTTGGTGATTCACTTGACATTAATACCTTATCTAGCTGCGGCTAAAGAGTTGAAAACCAAGCCAACACAACATTCTGTTAAAGAATTACTTAAAACGGGTATTCAACCAGATATTTTGGTTTGTAGGACAGAGCACCCTTTAAATATGCACATTCGTCGTAAAATAGCTTTATTTTGTAATGTAGATGTAAATTCGGTGATTGAGTCCATTGATGCTAGTACGATATACGATGTGCCATTGTTGATGTTGAAGGAAAATCTAGATACAAGAGTAATATCTAAATTGAAATTAAAAGATCGAAAAGAACCCGATTTGACTGCTTGGAGAAACTTTTTGATTAAATTGAAAAGTCCAATGCATGAAATAAAAATTGGTTTGGTGGGAAAATATCTCGAATTGCAAGATGCTTACAAATCTATTTATGAAGCATTTATTCATGCTGGAGCTGAGAATGATTGTAAAGTTAATGTCGTTCCAATTTTTGCAGAATCTATTGAAAACATGACCAATCTGGAAGAAGTGTTGGGTGATTTGGATGGCATTTTAGTGGCACCTGGTTTTGGAGAACGTGGAATTGAAGGTAAGATTAGGGCGATTCGCTATGTGCGTGAAAACAAAATTCCGTTTTTTGGCATTTGCTTGGGGATGCAATGTGCAGTCATTGAGTTTGGTCGAAATGTTTTGGGTCTTTCAGATGCAGATTCTACGGAATTTGACAAAAACACTTCCAATCCTGTGATCAATTTGATGGAAGAACAGAAAAAAGTCGTCAACCTAGGGGGAACGATGCGTTTGGGAGCATATGATTGTGAAATCAAAAAGGGAAGTTTGGCTAAAAAAGCCTATCGAAAAGCAAAAATAAAGGAGCGTCATCGTCATCGTTATGAGTTTAATAATGCCTACTTGGAACAATATGAAAAGCATGGAATGCTAGCGACGGGAAGAAATATGGATACCGATTTGGTGGAAATCGTGGAACTAAAAGGGCATCCATACTTTATTGGAGTACAATATCACCCCGAATATAAGAGTAGGGCAGAAGTGCCACATCCCATTTTTGTGAGCTTTGTAGAAGCTTGTATGAAATTGAAATTGCAGGGACAAAATACTTCGGAATCAGAATCCTTAATATGAGAAAATTGAAATTACAGGAATTGGGGCGTGTGTCCGTAGAAGAATTCAAATCTCAAGCAAAAACGCCCATTGTAATCGTACTTGATAATATTCGTTCAGGGCTAAATGTGGGGTCTGCTTTCCGTACTTCAGATGCTTTTGCCTTAGAAAAAATCGTATTGTGTGGTATTACGGCACAACCTCCACATCGAGAAATTACCAAAACAGCCATCGGGGCAACGTCAAGTGTAGATTGGGAATATGAAAAAGATATTTT
>CAZOHX010000573.1:0-2465 GCA_964579315.1 uncultured Saprospiraceae bacterium | reverse complement strand
CTTCAACTAACGTTATGTTCAAAAAATTTGCCAAGATTTTCTTTCCTTCGGGAGTCATTATCGATTCAGGATGAAATTGCACCCCTTTGATATTATATTTCTTATGTTTAATTGCCATAATCTCACCATCGTCATCTACGGCTGTGATTTCCAATTCATCAGACAAAGTAGATTTATCAATAATCCAAGAATGATATCGCCCAGCTTGAAAATCGGGTGAAATCTCTCGAAATAAGCCATCTTTATCTCCTACAACTTGCATTTCGGTGGCAACACCATGATACACTTTGCTCAAATTGGTCAATGAAGATCCAAATGCTTCGCCAATGGCTTGATGACCCAAACATACGCCTAAAATTGGTTTTGTCGTGGCATATCTTTTAATCAATTCGGGCATAATTCCAGCATCTTTTGGAAGACCAGGTCCAGGTGATAAAATGATATAGTCGTATTCTTTTACTTTATCAATATCAATTTCATCATTTCTATAAATATCTACTACTCCTCCAGTAATTTCTTCCAAATAATGGACTAAATTATATACAAAGGAATCGTAATTGTCTAGGACTAATATTTTCATTTTTAATTATTTTAATTTTTAAAAAAGTTGAGTAGGTGAGTCGATTGTCTTAATGACAATCTAGTTGAGTAATTTAGTTTCTAGACTGACATGTCCCTTATTCATGAATAAAATTTTCATTTTAAATTATTTTAATTTTTAAAAAAGTTGAGTAGGTGAGTCGATTGTCTTAACGACAATCTAGTTTAGAAGTTGAGCTAAGCTGACATGTACCTTATTCAGAAATTAAATTCTGTTTATAAATATAATCTAACTCACCTTCCTACCTAGATTTTGCAAAGGCAAAACCGCCTAACCTTCTAAACTCAACCAGAAGTATCCTTCACCGCCATCGTCAAAGCATTCAACTTATGATTCACCTCCTGCAATTCCTTCTCCTCATCACTCGAAATCACAATTCCAGCTCCAGCTTGATAATACAAAGTATTGGCATGACTCAAAAAGGAACGAATCAAAATAGCTTGATTCATATTTCCATTCAAATCAATCAAACCAATCGCACCGCCATAAATTCCACGATTCTGATTTTCATATTCATTGATTAATTCAATTGCTTTATATTTGGGTGACCCCGAAAGTGTTCCAGCAGGAAAAGTATCTCCAAAAACACGAATCGTGTTGGCATCTTTTTGCAAATCGCCTTCTACTCTTGAAACCAAATGAATTACATGACTAAAAAACTGTACATCCATTAGATTTTTAACCGTAACATTTCGGGTGTGTTTACTCAAATCATTTCGAGCCAAATCGACTAGCATGATATGTTCAGAATGCTCTTTTTTATCATTCAAAAGTTTTTGCCCCAGATGATAGTCTTTTACTTGATCTCCTGTCCGCTTAAATGTTCCTGCGATGGGATTAACCACTGCTTTTCCATCTTTTATCACCATTTGAGATTCTGGAGAAGAGCCAAATATTTTATAATCCCCATAATCAAAATAGAATAAATAAGGAGAGGGATTGATAGATCTCAATTTACGATAGACCGCAAACTCATCTCCCATAAATTTTTGTTGAAATTGACGAGAAAGCACGATTTGAAACACATCTCCAATTTGACAATGGTGTTTTCCCAATCGAACAAATTCTTTAAACTCATCATCTGTCAAATTACTAGTTTCCTTTCCAATTGTTTTGAAATTAAATATCGGAAAAGTAGGATTATTAATTTTAGATTCTAAATCTGAAATAGAAGATTGTTCCCCCAAAGGAATATTTTCAATAATAGTCAATTCATCTTTAAAATGATTGAAGGATAGAATAAAACGATAGAAATTGTATTTGATATCAGGAATATCTCTCTTCCGTTTCTCTTTTGGAAATTTGATGGTATCAAAATATTGCACCGCATCAAAATTGGTGTGCCCAAATAAGCCGTTGAATGATCCAGATGGAGTATTGGATTGAAAAGAAGCCACAAAATCACTCATTTCTGCTACGACATCAATTTTTTGTGACACATCTTTATAAATTCGTTTGCCTTTAAAATGGTCCATGGCAATCACGCCATTTTTAACTTCAAACGATGCTAAAACTTCCAATCCAATATAGGAATGAGATTCTTCCTTGTTGCCAAAATCATTACTTTCCAATAAAACGGGATGCGTGTAGGCATCTCGCAATTTCATAAACAGGGCTACGGGTGTAAATGTATCCGAGGAAATCGTTTTTGAAACGACTTCAAACTCATTTGTGATTTTCTTTTTTAAGGTATCTATCATTTTTTCTTTTTTAAAAAGTTTAGAAGTTGAGTCGATTGTCTTAATGACAATCTAGTTGAGTAACCTACCCCAAAGGCAGGCAGTTGAGGTAAACTCACCTAGATTTTGCAAAGGCAAAATCGTCTAACCTTCTCAATTTCATCATATACTTCAAACGCCACTCC
>CAZOHX010000572.1:0-2468 GCA_964579315.1 uncultured Saprospiraceae bacterium | reverse complement strand
ATTAAATAATAAGGTTTTGCTATTGGCTACTCTAAAATTATAGCTTAATTTCTAATAAAGTATTAACAAGAGTAATATTTTTGTATATTTCGTTGAGCTGGTGAGCCATTTCCAACGAAGTTGGGGAATTAGTTGAGTGCTAAGCAGTTGAGTTGAAAAATAAAATTATTTGGATTTGGATAATTTCAGATATTAATAAACAGTTCCAACAGCCAATCCTAGCCCCAAAACAATCACAAGCATTTTTTTCCAAGGTAGATGATGGTGATGCCCCGTTTGATCAGATTCAAACAAAATGGTAGTAGATATATGCAAGAAAGAACCGATTACAATGGCCATGAAAATTCTAATTAAATCAGGTGCAGGATGGATAATATGTCCAATATAAACACCAAAAGGGGTCATCATAGAAAAGATTAACAAACAAGTAATAATCAATGATTTTTTATATTTATTCAGAAAGAAAAGTGCCACTAAAACAAATGCTGCAGGCACTTTATGTAAAATGATGGCAAATAAATAGTGATTTTCACTAAGATGTGCATGATGGTGTGCCAATTCGTGAGTGCCTAAAACAGGCAATCCTTCAATAAAAGCATGTAAACTCAATCCAATAAGTACTTGTATGGCATATTGGCTTTTATGATTATGACTGTGTAAATGTCCATGTTCTACACCACCAGAGATAAATTCTAAAATCAATTGAATAATAAAACCCACTAACAACCATATCCCAATCTTTGGATTGGTCCCATCAAAGGTCATGGGAATCAAATCCAAGGCTGTTATACCTAAAATATAAGCAGCACTGAAGGATAAAAAGTAGTTTAACTTTTGCTTCGGAACTCCATTTGTGATAAAACCAAGACTTCCTCCCAATAAAACTGAAAAAAATAATATTGTATATTCGTTGAGCATGTAGTTTTCCTAATTGATTATGTTATTCCTGATTTTAAAACAAATGTATCTTGCTTTCGGTTGTAAAATTTCGCAATGAAATAGCCAATAATTGCACCAAGTATGGCACCTGATAGCACATCAAATGGATAATGTACACCCACATATACTTGTGCAAAAGAGATAGATGTCGCCCACAAAATCAATGGTATTTTTATCCATTTTATTAGAACGCCAATAGTACCTATCAAAAAAAATGCAATAGCAAAATGATTGGTGGCATGGGAAGATGTGAAGCTGTAGCCTCCTCCACAATGAACAAGGAGAATCATATCCGAATGTATATTTATATCGTTGCAAGGACGTACTCTTTTTACTGTATTTTTGATAATTTTACTACTCACTGTGTCGGCAATAGCCACCGTAAAGATTAAAGTCAATGTATAAACGAGTGCTTTAGATTTAAAGCGATAAACCATCCATCCAATTATAAATAAATACAAGGGAATCCATGTCGTTTTTTCTCTGAGAATCGGCATTACAATATCCAATAAATCATTATGTAAAGTTGTATTCACATAATGAAAAAGAGCATAATCTATTTCGAGCACCGCATCTAACATTTATATTGGTTTAGCCATTAAGATAAGCCTATCAGATTGTGTTTTGTTGTACGGACTTAGCTGATAATCGCCAAATATTTCAATGATTTGAAGTCCTGCAATTTCAAAAAATGATTTAAAATCATCCAAATGGAAAGCGTGCACTTTTTCTGTATAAAAAAAATCTTGCCCCTTATCCTTAAAACGAATTTCTTTGTGTATAATACCATTATTGACATATCGTTTTAAATCAAAATGGATATTATCCACAACCTTGGTTTCTTTTGATTTTAAATGTGCAATAGTTTTATGAGCATTAAAAAAATCGAGTACAAAAACCCCATCATTTTTCAAACCCTTTTTTATGTTTTTCAAGGTTTTGATATGCTCATTTTTAGTATTAAAATATCCAAAACTAGTAAATATATTGAAAATATAATCAAAATAGCGTATTCTAAAGCTATCTCTCATATCATGGATGAAAAATTCTAAATTATTTTGCTCATATTTTGCTGCTTCTTCGATACTTTGTCGGGATAAATCAACTCCAGTAACCTGAAATCCCAAGGAAGCCAGATGTCTAGAATGCCTACCACTGCCACATGCTAAATCTAGGATTCGGCTGTCTTGTTTGGGATTCAAATATTGAATTAATGTATCAATAAATTGTTGTGCTTCTGTATAATCCCTATTTTTGTAGAGTATATGGTAATATGGTGTATCAAACCAATTGGCAAACCATGCTTTTTCTTCTGTCATGTGGCAAAGATAAAAAGAAAATGGATTTATTATGGATTATTCTGATTCAAAGCTTTTTTGCTATACATTTTTAGGATTATATGTTATTCTGTGCCCGAAGGTGCAGTATGACAAACGGAAGTTGAAGCATTGAAGTTGGCGATTTTGAAGTATCATCCGTTGGGGTAACTTTTTTTCATCAGAAAATCTTGTTTATACGTTATTTTTGAT
>CAZOHX010000571.1:0-2478 GCA_964579315.1 uncultured Saprospiraceae bacterium | reverse complement strand
TGGATGAATTAAATCGGAAAATTGAGGAAGCGAAACAGAAGTCGGGTAATTGATGCTTTTGGAATTTATATTTTATTTTGCTTTAGTATTATCGTTGCTGTATAACTTTTCTTTGAATTACCGTCCAGACACTACTTGTCATCTAAAAAGGAAAGACCTTGATGACAAATTTTATGTTTTCCATCAAATTTATGCACATGTAGGTTTAAACCATTCATTTTGAAATGTAATATTATTTTTTGAACATTATCTTCCGTAATAAATCGGTCGTTTTGTCCATAGATGAATTGAATTTTAGCATTTTTAAAATTATTGGACTTAGACAAATCTATATCATGAGCCGATTTTCCAGCATAGAAAACGATTTTATCCGCTTTGATTTTATCTTTAGATATCCATCGAGACATGGTAGCCGTTCCTTGTGAAAATCCTAAATAATTAAAAGATAATCTGGATATATCAAATTGAAAAGACTGATACAACTGATCCAAATACGCTTGATTATCTTGGATATCTGACAATCTTTCCAATTTGGTCATCCATGTAGCAACAGGCTTGGAAGAGAAATCTTTCCAATAAAATCTCGAGAGTCCTTCGGGTGCAATGATAAAAGTATGTGGATTTGCCAATGAATGAAGCGATTCTAAAAAATTATCTGCTGTTTGGGCATAGCCATGAAACACAAACCAAATCGTTTTGGTAGCAGGCGATAATGTACCAAGTGTAAAAAATCTTGCAGTTTTACTTACTTTGAGATAATTTTTCTTCAATTTTTAAAAGTTATTGAACTAAAAAACGTCCACCCAACATAGCACCATTTTGATCTATTAATTTAAAAAAGTATATTACTTATCCAAGATCATTTCGATTGAAAATTATATTGCTATGGTTGGATTGTGTTCGGATACATTCACCATTTATATTAAAAATTTTAATTAAAACAGGATTAAAATCTTTCTTTTCAATCTGAATTTCAGTATAGATGTGAAAGGGATTGGGATGTATATGGATGTCTTTGGGCTGAATATCCACCACTGCATCGGGACGGTGATATTCTAACGCACCAATATCGATGATACCATTTCCCTCCCGTACTTGTCCTGACGTGGGGTGTACATATTCAGAAGCAGGCGTTAAAATAATTCCATCTAAAATACCTGGGTCAATACTACTATCTACTACAGGAGATGATACTAATGGAGCATAATTTTGTTGATTATAATCCACTAATTTAGCATCAGTTACATTTTCATAATATAAATTATTGATTTTTGTACCTGGTCCTTGAATGATTTCCCCTTTACCAATCAATAGATTATTTACAATTTGCACGTCAGTTGCATTGGGGGCTATCATAAAGTAAATTGAATTATGCCTTTCAGTAATGCAGGTATTATTGACCAATCTCAATTTGTTGTAATCATTGGTCAAGCCTTCTAATCCATAAGAAATTAATCGACCATTTTCCGCTTCTGGTCCTTGAAACAAAATATTTCCAATAACTATTGAAAACCCACCGTTTGGCAAATCAATTAAAGAGCTAGATTTACCATCCGTTTCATCCGTAATGTAATTATATTTGATAAAATTATTTTGAGCACGACTTTTGACTTGATGACCAATTTTTGCATGATGAAAATAGCAATATTGCATGGTGAAACTATGGGAGTGACCGACATATATGTTGTGCGAATATCCATCCCCAGCACCATTATTTCCAAATTCTGAAAATTCAATAAATAGGTTAATTTCAGGATTGTTGGATACTAAAATACCATTTTCATTGTCATGGAAATAGCAATTTCTGATAGTCAAATTTAATCCTTCAGCTCTAATCCCTGCACCATTTTTATCTGGAACGGTTGCTCCCGAAAATTCTATATTATCGATGGTGATACTGTCACCCTTGGTTACCCAAATGGCTTTTCCTTGAGCACTTTTTCCGTCTGCCATCAAATGTGGATGACCAATTCCTTTTATTACCAAATTGTTATTACTCCAGACACCTACATCACCTGTAAAATCTCCACCATAGATTAAAATGGAATCCCCATCTTGTACTAAAGACATAATTTCACTTGGTAGGGTATAGGTTTTATCTGCACCAACTTCCCATGTTGTTGCTGAAAGCTGATTGCTAATAAAAATTGTGATTATTAATGCTAGTGACTTATACATAGTCTTAAATTTCTCACGAAGGTAGAATTTTTTTAATTGTTAATTGTTGATTATTAATTGTTAATTTCCTTCTAATCGAGATTTTTCTTATTTGAGTAGCACTTTTTTTAATTAGGAATTAGGAATTGAGAATTACGAATTATCCAAAAATATAGATTTTTCTCATTTGAGAAGATTTATCTCCTTTTGAAAGAAAATCCAAATAACCCTTTTTTTAAATTAGGAATTGAGAATTAAGAATTGAGAATTACGAATTACGAATTATCCAAAAATTAAGATTTTTCTCATTTGAGTAGATCA